>DASXGF010000061.1:0-4742 GCA_036489275.1 Myxococcaceae bacterium
CAGCGCCGCCTCCGCCGAGCCGGCCTCGCGGACCTCGCAGCCGACCTGCTCCAGGCACACCCGGATCATCGAGCGGATGTTCCGCTCGTCGTCGACCACCAGGACCCGGTCGGGCGCCGGGTGCGTGCTGGGCTCCTGGGCGGGCGTGTCCATGGCCGGGGAGCGAGGTAACACCGGGGACACGGCCGGCGCCATCGCGACGCAGCGGCTCGGCCTGCGCCCGACGGTCGATTCAGGTCGGCTTGGCGCTGGGTGCGGCGGCGGGCTGCACGACGGGTGTCTCGGAGGTCGGCGTCAGCACCGCTCGCGCCTGCTGCGCCGCCTCCTGCATCGAGCTCGCGAACTGCAGCCGTCCGGGGCTCGCGCCGAGCCCGGCCCGCTCCAGCACCCGCATCGGCTGCGCCTGGACGCCGGAAAGGATGACCAGCGCCTTCGCCGCCTGGAGCTTGGAGATGGCCGACTCGAGCGCCACCAGGCCAGTGACGTCGAGCACCGGGACCGAGTTCACGTCCAGCACCACGACCTTGCTGTGGTCACCGACGAACTGGAGCGCGTGGATCGCCTTCTGGGCGGCGCCGAAGAACAGCGGCCCGGCGATCTCGTAGACCACCGCCCCCCGCGGCATCTGCGGATGCCGCCCCTCCTCGCCGTGGGCGACGGTGCGGGCCTGGAAGATCTCCTGCATCCGCCGCATCAGCAGCAGGGCGGCGAGCATGACGCCGACGGTGACGCCCACCACCATGTCGAAGACCACGGTGAGGCTGAAGCAGGCCAGGAGCACCGCGACGTCGCTCTTCGGGGCGACGCGGAGGATGTGGCCGAAGTGCTTCACCTCCGCCATGCGCCAGGCGACGGTCAGGAGCAGCGCGGCCATCGAGGCCAGCGGCAGCCAACCGAGAAGCGGCGCGAGGAGGAGCATCGCCAGCAGCACGGCGAGCGAATGGAAGACGCTGGCCAGGGGAGAGCGGCCGCCGCTCCGGATGTTCACCGTCGTGCGGGCGATGGCGCCGGTGGCGGCGAACCCACCGAAGAACGGCGCGACCAGGTTTCCGGCGCCGAGCGCGAGCAGCTCGGCGTCGGGATCGTGCCGGGTGCCGGTCATCCCGTCGGAGACCACCGCGCAGAGCAGCGACTCGATCGCCCCGAGCAGCGCGATGGCGAAGGCGCTGGGGACCAGCATGCGGATGGTGGCGAAGTCGAGCTGCATCGGCGGACGCCCCGGTTCCACCACGCCCCACGGCCAGGCGAAGGTGGGCGGGATGGCGGGGATCCCGCCGAACCGCGAGGCGATGGTCTCCACCCGGAAGCCGGGGAGCCAGTGGGTGAGCCCGGCGGTGACCAGCGCGACCGAGCCAAGCGCCACCAGGGCCGCGGGAATCCGTCCACCGGTCAGCTTCGGCCAGAGCACGAGCAGGGCCAGGGTGGCCAGCCCGATGCACAGCTCGGCCGGGCGGGCGGTGGGTGCGGCGCGGACCAGGGAGGCGACGCGCTCCAGGTAGTGCTCGGGGTTCGACGCCGGGCGTAGCCCGAGGAAGTCCTTGAGCTGCAGCGTGGCGATGACCACCGCGATGCCGGCGGTGAAGCCGGTGGTCACCGGATGGGGGATGAACTCGATGAGCCGCCCGGCCCGAAAGGCGCCCATCGCGAGCAGGATGAGCCCCGCCATCACCGAGGCGAGCAGCAGCCCCGCGAGGCCGAGGCGTGTGGCGATGGGCGCGAGCACCACCACGAATGCCGCGGTGGGGCCGGTGACCTGGGTCATCGAGCCGCCGAGGAGCGCCACGAGCGCTCCGGCGACGATGGCCGTGTAGAGGCCGTGCTGCGGCGCCACGCCCGAGGCGATGGCCAGCGCCATCGACAGGGGCAGCGCCACCACACCCACCACCAGGCCGGCGAGCGCATCGCGCGCCAGCTCCCGCCGCCCGTAACCCGCAGCGAGGGTTTGCCTCAGCGCGATCCCCGGTCGAAGTCCCAGCCGATCCAGTCGCTCCAGCGCCGACCGGTACCGCCGCCTCACCACGCACCACCGATGCTCACGTCAGGGCATCTTACTGCCTCGGCGGGCGCGGATGAACGCTCGATGGTGCGATGCGGAAGGTGGGAGCGGAGACCGACACCGTCGCGCTGCCCTGGAGGGATGGCAGTCCGGAGCGCGTCTTTGCCCGGACCGTCGTCGTGCCGGCCGACAGCCCGAGGAGCCGGCCCCGCGCGCCCGGCGCGTTGGAGACTCCGAGGACGCCCAGATCGTCGGTGGACCACACCACGTCGTCGCCGAGGACCTGCGTCCCCCCGCCCGAAAGGGTGGCGGTGGCGGTGGCCGTCGCCGGGACGCCGAGTTGCAGCGTGCCGGGCGCGGAGACGGTGAGACGGGTCAAGGTGTCCGAGGAGATCTGCAACGCCGCGCCTGTGGTCAGCCCGGCGAACCGTGCGGTGAACGTGGGAGATCCGGCCCGGAGCGTGTTGATCGCCCCTGGGCGGACGACGCTGGAGATGGTGGCCAGCGCCGGGTCCGAGCTGCTCCACTCGGCGAGCGCGGTCACGTCGAGGGCGGCGCCGTCGGCAGTGCGCGCCACCGCGCGGGCACGAGGCCGTGTCCCCACCGCCACCGGGCCGCCCGGAAGGTCCATCGCGAGCGTGGACGCTGGCGAGCCGTTCACCGTCACCACCACGTTCGCCGCGGTGCCGCCGAGAGGATGGGCGGAGACCTGCACCGTTCCGCCATCGAGGCCGCGGGCGATGCCCCGGTCCGGGCCGGTCCCGCGCACTCTGAGCAGGCCGGGGTTGGCCGGCGCCCAGGTCACCCAGCGGGTGAGGTCCTGCACGGTGCCGTCGGAGAAGGAACCGCTCGCCGTGAAGCTCGATGGGGCCCAGGTGACGATGGCCGGCGGGGGCTGGAGGCCGAGCTGCTGGAGCGTCGCGCCGGTGACCGTGACCGGGAGGCTGGCCTCGAGCCGGTCGACCCGGGCGGTGACCATGGCGTTGCCCGACACGCGTCCGAGGAGGAGCCCGCGCTGATCGGGCGCGTTGGTGACGATGGCCACCCGCGCCGGGGTGGAGGTCCAGACCGCGTCGGCGGTGACGTCCGTCGAGTCGCCGGATCCGCTGACCAGCGTCACGGTGACCGGGAGCGCCGTTCCGGCGGCGAGCGCCGCTGCCGGAGGCCACACCTCCAGCATCCCGGGGTTGGGCTCGGCCGTGAGCTGCGCCTGCGCGGTGGCCGGGCCGAAGCGGACACGCAGGTTGCTCACCCCGGCATCGGCGCCGAGCACGAGGCCGGCGCTCGGCCCATCTCCCGGGACCAGCACGCCGTCCATCGGCGCGCTCCAGCTCGCCGCCGCGGTGAGGTCCACCACCGTGCCGTCGGGCCAATGGCCCACCGCGGCGACCCGGGTTCGTCCTCCGACCGGGAGCGTGCCGGACGGGGGAACGATCTCCAGGGTTGGCGTCCCGGAGGGAGCGCGCACGAGCGCCTTGGCCACCCCGCCCGGGACGATCCCGAGCACCGCGAGCCGTGCGCCGGGCTGGCGCATCCGCACCGTGCCGCCCCGCTCGCCGGTGTCCACGTCGACGGATCCTCCGTCGAGGTCCTGCGGTCTCCAGCCGGCGGTGGTGCTGAGGTCCTGGACGATGCCCCCGCCGAGCACGCGCTCGAAGTCCAGGGTTCCCTCCGTCCCCACCGGCACCACCAGCTCGGGCGGCCAGACGTGCCATCCCTCGACGGCGCTGGCCGTGACCTCGAGGGAGGCGCGCCCCTCGAGCCCGGACTCGGAGGCCATCACCGTGCCCACCCCGGCCTGCTGACCGGCCGTCACCTCGCCCGCGGACGAGACGTCCAGCGTACTGTCGCCGCTGGCCCAGCCCGGGCTGGCGAGCTCCACCGTTCCGTCCTGGTGGGTGGTCCACGCCGCGACCCGGCTCGTGCCGCCGGTTTCCAGCGCGTCGGGGAAGGCCGGGGAGATCTCCAGCTGCAGCGGAGCGGTCGGCGCGACGTCGAGCTCAGCCTCCGCCTGCAGCGTGGAGGCCGCCGCGAGCACGGTCGTGGTTCCCGGAGCCAGCAGGGTCACCGTCCCGGGGGAGCTGAAGTAGCCGATGCTCTGGTCGTCGACGTTCCACTGCACCGAACGAGTCATCGGTTGCGCCGAGCCGTCGGAGAAGAGGCCGGTCGCCTCCACCAGGAGGTCGCTCCCCACCACCCCGTGCGGCTGGAGCGGCGAGATGGAGAGCCCCGCGAGCGTCGCGTTGCTGACCGTGACCGACGTCACGCCGGTCGCGTTCTGATAGCTGGCCTGGACCGTCGACACCCCCGGCGCCGACGCGGTCAGCCGGCCCCAGGTCCCCGAGGTCCCGGACACCGCGAGCACCGTGGGCGCGCTGCTCGTCCACTTCACGAGAGAGGTGAGGTCGGCGTGCGAGCCGTCGCTGAAGAACCCCGTCGCGGTGGAGCTCCCCGTGGTCCCCACCGCGTACTGCACCCGGTCCGGCACCACCACGATGCGCTGGAGCGCGGCGTTGCTGACCACGATGGTGGTGGTGGCCTCGAGCAGCTGTCCGGAGAAGGTCATCGTCCCCATCAGCAGGCCCTGCCCGGGCTTCAGCGCCTCCACCACGCCCGCAGAGCCAGGAGCGTTCCCCACCGAGATGACGTTCTGGCTGGACGGGTCGACGCTCCAGGTCACGAGATCAGTGACCAGGCCCCCGTCGGGGACCGGCGGTCCGCCCTGCGCCACGAGGGTGGCGATGGC
>DASXGF010000068.1:0-1912 GCA_036489275.1 Myxococcaceae bacterium
AGCGGGTTGCACTCCAGGAAGTAGAAGCGGCCCCGGGCGTCCATCTTGAAGTCGATGCGGGCGACGTCGCGGCAGCCCAGGGCCATGAAGGCGCCACGGGCCGCGGTGCGGAGCTTCTCCGTCTGGCTGGGCTCGAGCTTCGCCGGGACCTCGTAGCGGATGCGATCGTTCCAGTCGAGCTTGTGCTGGAAGCTGTAGACCGGATTCGGATCGTCGGTGTCGACGAAGACGATCTCCATCGGCGGGAGGACGCGAGGGCGGCGCTCGCCGAGGAGGCCCACGGTGAACTCGCGGCCGCGGATGTACTCCTCCACCAGCGCCGGCTGCTGGTACTTGGAGACCAGCTCCCGCACCACCTCGCGGAGCTCGGCCTCGTTCTGGACGACGCTCTTGCTCACCACGCCCTTGCTCGAGCCCTCCGCCACCGGCTTCACCATCAGCGGGAACTCGGTGAAGTCGCGATTCAGCCGCTCCTTGCCGGTGGTGAAGAGCTGGAAGTTCGGGGTGTGGATGCCGTGCTGGCGGACGATCTTCTTGGCCAGCGCCTTGTCCAGGGCGAGCGAGAGGGTGGCGGGGTCGCTCCCGGTGTAGGGGATGTCGAGCAGCTCGAGGAGCGATGGCACCTGGGCCTCGCGGTTCCGACCCTTCCAGCCCTCGGCGACGTTGAAGACGAGGTCGAGCGGCGTGACCGCGAGAACCGTGGGCAGCTCCTGGTTGGCCTCGAGGTCGATGACCTCGTGCCCCCAGCTGGCGATGGCCTCCCGGATGGCCTGGAGCGTGCTCGGGCTGTCGTACTCCGCCTCTGAGTCCTCCTCGCCGTCCTCGCTCGGCTTGATGCGCTTGACGTTGTAGGCGAAGCCGACTCGCAGCGGCCCCGTCTTCCGGGTGGGCTTTCCCTGGCGGCGGGAGCTGTCCTTGATCCCGTAGCGGCGCGCGGCGGCCTGGATGACCGAGCCGATGACCGCGTCGAAGTGGAGCCCGTCGAGCTCGGCCGCGGCGTAGATGCCGGCGCCCGGCTCGAGCGAGGGCAGCGCGTTGATCTCCAGGAAGTACGGCACGCCCGCGTCGCTCAGACGGAAGTCGATCCGCCCCAGGTCCCGGCAGTCGGTGAGCCGGAAGACGGTCTGCGCGGTGCGCCGGAGCTCGTCGGCGATCGCCGGCGTGACGGCGGCCGGCGCCTTCACGCTCACCGCCTTCTCCTGGGAGGTCTTCAGCGCGTAGTCGTAGATGGCGTAGCGGCGCTTGCTGGCCAGCTTCGGGTCGATGACGTACTCCACCGGAGCGAGGACGCCGTCGTAGTCGTTCTCCACCGCCGCGAGGTACGGGACGGTCAGGTCCCGCCCGGAGATGTACTCCTCCACCAGGATGCCGGCCGGGTAGCGCTCCAGGGCCCAGGCCACCTTCTGCTCGAGCTCGGCCACGGTCTCGGCCACCGAGTCCTGGGTGATGCCCTTGCTGCTTCCCTCGAAGTTCGGCTTGACGATGACCGGAAAGCGCAGCGCCGAGGCCCGGAGCTCGTCCAGCTTCTCGATGTACTGCCACCCCGGGGTGCGGACGTCGTGGTCGCGGAGGATGAGCTTTGTGAGCTGCTTGTCCAGCGTCACCGCCAGGGCGTAGGCGTCGCTCCCCGTGTAGGGGAACCCAAGCTCGTCGAAGAGCGCGGGATAGAAGGCCTCGCGGAAGCGTCCTCGCCGTCCCTCGGCGGTGTTGAAGATGAGATCCGGCGAGTACGCCTCCAGACGGGCCACGGTCCGCGAGGCGGGCCCCGAGACCTCGAAGCGTTCCAGCCGGTGTCCCAGCCGGTCGATGGCGCCGGCGAGGGCGTCCACCGTCTGCTGGGTGTCGAACTCCGCCTCCTCCTCCGAATCCGAGAGGCGGAGGTTGTAGGTCAGCGCGATCCGCACGTGTTCTA
>DASXGF010000076.1:0-4162 GCA_036489275.1 Myxococcaceae bacterium
CTCGCCGTCCTGGCCGGGCCTTCCCGCGCGGCCTCCCCGCTGCCGCTGCGCCCGCTGGCCGAGTGCGAGGCGATGGTCCGGAGCCCGGCTGCCCCTGGACGCGCTCTCCGAGGGTCCGGGGAGGCCGTACCTGGCCGAGAGGTTCGCCCTGTCCGTCGAGCCCTCGGGGGCGCTCTGGCTCCGTGTCCGCGCGGCACCCCGACGGGGGCCGGGGAGGCTGATGGTGCTCGCCGACCCGGCGGGGCCGTCATCGGTCCGGGCGGTGCACCGGGACGCGGCCAGCGTGCTCGGGACGCTGGTCCATGCCCGGAAGGAGGCGGAGGTGGCGCTCTCGGCCTTCCCGGTCGGAAGTGAGCTCCGCAGCGGTCCGGCGGCCTCGGAGGGGTTTCTCAAGGCCGCGAATCTGGAGGGGGTGTCACTGCTCCACCTGGCCACGCATGGGCTCGTGGACGTCGACGACCCGGAGCGGTCCGCGGTGGTGCTGGCCCCCGGCGGCCCGATGGAGGATGGCCGGCTCGAGCCGCGGGAGATCGCCCGGCTGGGGCTCGGGGGACGGACGGTGGTGCTCGCCGCCTGCGAGACGTCGGCCGGGGCGGTGTACCGGGGCGAGGGCGTGATGAGCCTGGCCCGGGCCTTCTTCGGGGCCGGCGCGACGGCGGTGGTGGGGACGCTGGACCGGACCCGGGATGACGAGGCGGGGCGTTCTTCACGGCGATGTACCGGGGGCTGGGGCGCGGGGCGACGCTGGGAGACGCAGTGGCGGGCGCGAAGCGGGAGGCGATCCGGGCCGGGGCCCCTCCAGCTGCCTGGGCCACCATGGTGCTCCTCGGCGATGAGGGGGTGCGACCCCGGCGGCGGGTCCGGGGAGACTCGTTCCGCTGGGCCTGGCGGGACTGGTCCTCGGTGCAGCCGGGGTGTGGGCAGGCCGCCGCATCCGGGGCCGCCGGCACGGGTGAGGGAAAACCGGGCAGTCGAGCGTTCATGGAGCGGCGAGGAGACGTGACGTCGCTCCCAGTGGCCAGCAGGGGGGATGGCCCCGGGGGGGAGGAAGCGACGTCACGCCCTCCCAGCCCCCTTGGAGTGCGCTCGGGTTGAACTCGGCGGCTCGCGGCCTTAAAGGTCGGGCATGTCCGTGAACATCCAGCTCGAGTGGACCCCCAACCCGAGCACCCTCAAGTACGTGGTCGACCGCACGCTGGTCCCCCGGGGCGCGCTGAACTTCACCACCCCCGAGGGGGCGTCCGCGCGGTCTCCGCTGGCCTCGAAGCTGATGGGCATCGAGGGTGTGAGCGGGGTGATGCTGGGCAGCAACTTCGTGACCGTGACCAAGGGTGAGGCGGGCGAGTGGGATTCGCTCAACGACGCGGTGATGGCGACCCTCGACGCACACCTGGGGGCCAACGAGCCGGTCGTCGCTCCCGGGGCACTCGAGGAGCTGAGCACGAGCGCGTCCGGGACGGACGTGGAGGAGAAGATCCGGCAGATCCTGGATCTGGAGATTCGTCCGGCGGTGATGCAGGACGGAGGGGACATCACGCTCGACCGCTTCGAGAACGGGGTGGTCTACCTGCACATGCGCGGGTCGTGCTCGGGCTGCCCCTCCTCCACCATGACGCTGAAGATGGGAATCGAGAACCGCCTCCGCGAGGTGGTTCCCGAGGTGGTCGAGGTCGTTCCGGTCTAGCGGCGGGGAGTCTCTCCGCGGCAGGGAGCCTTGAGACGCCAGGTCAAAGCGGCCGAGGTGCGGCGCGAGCTCCTTCCCGAGCAGTCGCCCGAGCTGCTGCGGGAGCTTCACCTCCTGACGCGTGACGGGGACCTGAACGCCGACGCGCTGCGGAAGCTGAAGCAGGTGAACCACCTGGTGGGGCTGCTCCGCCCGGCGCTGGATGACGTGTTCGCGCGCTTCGGACGTCCGCTGGTGGTCGATGCGGGGAGCGGCAACGCGTACCTGGGCTTCGTGCTCTATGAGCTGTTCTTCAAGGGGCGCGAGGTGGGGGAGCTCGTGTCCATCGAGGGGCGTCCGGAGCTGACGGCGCGGAGCGAGGAGCGGGCGCGGCGGCTCGGGTTCGAGCGGATGAGGTTCCTGAACGCGCCGCTCGCCTCGGCACCCTGGCCGCAGCGCTTCAACCTCCTCACCGCGCTCCACGCCTGCGACACGGCCACCGACGATGCGCTGGCCGCCGCCATCCGGCACGGGGTGGACCACGTGGCGGTGGTGCCTTGCTGCCAGGCGGAAGTGGCGCGGCAGCTTCGTGAGCATCCGCCGTCGTCGCCTTCGCTGGCGGCGCTGGCGGAGCACCCCTGGCACCGGCGGGAGTTCGGATCGCACCTGACCAACGTGGTGCGGGCGCTGGTGCTCGAGGCGCACGGGTACTCGGTGACGGTGACCGAGCTGACCGGGTGGGAGCACTCGATGAAGAACGAGCTCATCCTCGGGCGGAAGGTGCGGGGGGAGTGGCGGGAGGCGCGGCGGCGTCTCGAGGCCCTGCTCGCCGAGACGGGTGTGCGTCCGGCGCTGGTGCGGGCCCTGGAGGCGCGATGAGCTCGGACGAGAGGACGCTTGACCCGGCCGACTGGGAGTCGGTGCGGTCCCTCGGGCACCGGATGGTGGACGTGCTCGTCGACGGCCTGCGGGACGTGCGGGACGGGCCTGCATGGATGCCGATGCCGGCCGAGGTGAAGGCGCGGTTCCGGGCGCCGGCGCCAGAGCGGGGGCTCGGGCTGGAGGCGGTCTGGGCGGAGCTTCAGCGGTCGGTGCTCCCGTACCGGCTGGGGAACGTGCATCCGCGGTTCTGGGCGCGGGTGATGGGGACGGGAACGGCGGCCGGGATGCTGGCGGCGCTGGCCGGGGCGGCGATGAACAACAACCTGTCGGGCCTGGAGAGCTCGGCGGTGCACGTCGAGGCGCAGGTGGTGGGGTGGCTGAAGGCGCTGGTCGGCTTCCCGGAGACGGCGAGCGGTTTGCTGACCAGTGGGTGCAGCCTGGCGAACCTCATCGGCATCCAGGTGGGGCGCGATTCGGCGGGGGCGGTGAAGGCGGAGGGGCTGCAGTCGATGCCGGAGCGGCTGGTGGGGTACGCGTCGGAGGAGGCGCACAGCTCGGTGGCGCGGGCATTCATGGTGCTCGGGCTGGGCGACGCGTCGCTGCGGCGGATCGCGGTGGACTCGGAGCTGCGGATGGACCTCGGGGCGCTGGAGCGGGCCATCGAGGCGGACTTGCGCGCGGGGCTGCGGCCGTTCTGCGTGGTGGGCTGTGCCGGGACGGTGAACACGGGGGCGACGGATCCGCTGGAGGCGCTGGCGGAGGTGGCGCGGGAGCGGCGGCTGCACTTTCACGTGGACGGGGCGTTCGGCGCGTGGGCGAAGCTGTCGCCGCGGCTGGCGGGGCAGATGCGGGGGCTGGAGCGGGCGGACTCGGTGGCGTTCGACCTGCACAAGTGGGGGGCGGTGCAGTACGGCGTGGGGTGCGTGCTGGTGCGGGACGCCGAGGCGCACCGGCGGGCGTTCCAGGCGTCGGCGGGGTACCTGGCCACGCATCCGCGCGGGGTGTCCGCGGTGGAGTACGAGGGGTACCAGCTGGGGCCGGAGCTGAGCCGGGGGTTCCGGGGGCTGGGGCCGTGGATGGCGTTCCAGGAGCACGGGCTGGAGCGGCTGCGGGCGGCGGTGGAGAAGAACGTCGACCAGGCCGCGCGGGTGGCGGCGCGGGTGCGGGCGGAGCCGGAGCTGGAGCTGACGGCTCCGGCGCCGCTGAACGTCGTGACGTTCCGTTACCGGGGGCGAGGGCTGTCGGATGGGCAGCTCGACGGGCTGAACGGGGAGGTGGTGATGCGGATCCAGGAATCCGGGGTGGCGGTGCCGTCGACGACGCGCCTGCGGGGGCGGACGGTCATCCGGCTGGCCATCGTGAACCACCGGACCCGGGACGCGGATCTGGACCTGCTGGTCGACGCGGTGCTCCGGACCGGTCGCGCCGTCGCCGCCGAAGGTGTTTGACACCTTCGGGGCCAAGCACGCGGGACGTCAGGTCTTTCTAGCCGTAGGCCTCGCGCTTGATCCGGGCCGGGGTGAAGCCCACGGACTGGAGATTCGCGATGGTCGACTCGAGGAAGCGGGGAGTCGGCGTGGTCCCCTCCTCGAGGGCCTTCTTGCGGTCCCAGGAGGC
>DASXGF010000107.1:0-3739 GCA_036489275.1 Myxococcaceae bacterium
GAAGGTGGCCTCCATCCCGGCGGCGAGCTTCCCCACGTCCGCCTCGGCGACGCTCGTGTCCACCTGCATCTTCTGCAAGTCTCCGGCAACGGTGAAGATGACCGGGGCCTGCAGCGAGGCGGCGACCGTCTGCCCCACGTCCACGCTGCGGGAGATGACCGTCCCGTCGATGGGCGAGAGGATCTTCGTGTAGGTAAGGTTCACCTGGCCCTGGGAGAGCTGGGCCTTCGCCTGGGCGAGGTTGCCCTTCGCGGCGACCACCGCGGCCTTGGCCGCCTCCAGCGTGGTCTCGGCGATGTCCAGGTCCGCCTGGGCGATGAGGTTGCCGGCCCGGAGCGGTTTGTCCCGGTCGTAGGCTCGCTGCGCGGCGAGGACGTTGGCCTGGGCCTGCTTCAGCTGCCCCTCGGCCTGGAGGACGTTGGCCTTCCCCTGCTCGACGTTGGCCTCGAAGAGCGCCGGGTCGAGCTCGGCGATCAGCTGGTTCTTCTTCACCGTGGAGTTGTAGTCCGCGTAGAGCTTGGAGACCCGGCCGCTGACCTGGGCTCCCACCTGGACGGTGACCACCGCGGACAGGATGCCGGTGGCAGTGACCTTCGCCACGACCGGGCCCTTGGCCACGGCGGCGGTCTGGTACTGCAGGGGTGGGGGCCGGCGCAGGATCCGCCAGGCCACTCCCCCGGCGACCAGCGCGAGAACGAGCGCGGAGACCCAGACCCAGCGTCGGCGGCCTGGATGAGGCGCGTCGGGTTCGGTCATGGAAGCTCCAGTCGTACACCCGGGGAGGCCGAGAGGTTAAGCGGTGAGCTTCCGGGGCTTCCAGGGTCGTCATACACCCCGGAGACGCCGGCTGGCCCCGCCCGATTCAGTCGCCGGGCTGGGCGCTCAGCGCTTGAGCATCGGCTTCCCCTCGTGGGCCACGAGGAGGTCGTGCATGTCGTTGGCGTGCTCCTCCTCCATCGCGAGGATGCGCTCGAGGAGAGTCCGGGTGGTGGGGTCCTTGTCCGCGAAGTACCGGACGAGGTCGCGGTAGTGCTCGATGGCGATCCGCTCGGCGACCAGGTTCTCGCGGATCATGTCCACCAGATTCTCGCCCTCCGTGTACTGGGAGGCTGCCCGGCTGGTGATGCCGTCGGGGTTGAGGTTGGGCTTGCCGCCGAGCTGATTGATCCGCTCGGCGAGCCAGTCCAGGTGCTGCTCCTCCTCCTTCGCGTGCTGAGCGAACTCCTCCTTCACCGACTCGCTGGCGATGCCGCTCGCGGCGACGGCGTGGTACTTGTAGCGGAGCACGCAGACGATCTCCGTGGCCACGGCCTCGTTCAGGAGCGAGATCGCCGTCTGCGGGTCGCCTCCGTAGTTCTGGGTGACCGCTCCCATCTCCAGCTTCTCCCGCGCCCGCTTCCGGATCGCGGCGATGTCGGTTGCGAACGTCCCCTTGCTGCCCATGGTGGATCGACCTCCGGCCTGTCTCTGGTGTGTGACGGAATCCACGCCGGCTCCACGCCGGGAGCCAAGCACCTTCTGCGGGATCGGCATTCATCTGACAGTCGCGGCCGGCCGTCCAGCGATTCGGGGCTTCACCCTGCCGCAATCCGGTCGACGAGCCAGTACGCCCCCAGCCCGGCGACGGCCAGGGAGGCCCAGCGCATTCCCACCGGCCACATCCGGCCCACGCCGCGGAGCCACCGGAGCAGCGGCCAGGCCAGGGCGACGATGACCAGCTGCCCCACTTCGACCCCGAGGTTGAAGGTCAGCAGGCTGGGGGCGAGCAGCGCGCGCGGCAGCTCGAGGGCCCGGAGCGCCCCGGCGAAGCCGAAGCCGTGGACCAGCCCGAAGGCGAAGGTCAGCCGCCAGCGGTGGCCGATGGCCGCGCGGACCCGCTCGGCCGAGAGGGGCTCCCGGAGCGCGACCAGGTTCTCGACTGCCACGGCGACGATGCTGAGCGCGATCAGCGGCTCGATGACGCGCGGAGGAGGAACCACCCATCCGAGCGTCGCCAGCGCCAGAGTCACCGAGTGGGCCACGGTGAAGGCGGTGACGATGCCCACCAGCTGGCGGAAGCTGCCGCCGAGCAGGAGCACGCCGATCAGGAAGGCGATGTGGTCCGCCCCCTGGAAGATGTGCTCCGCGCCGAGGCGGAGGAACCGTCCGGCTCCCGCCCACGCGCCGGGCTGGGCCTCGACCTCGAGCATCGGAGCGCCGGCCCGCGCCGTGCGCTGCACCATTCCGCCCGGGAGCCGGAGCAGGGCCACGTGGACGTGCCCCGCCGGCAGCCGGTCGAGGAATCCGAGCACCATCGTGAGGCGGCCTGGAGCGGTGGGGCACTCCCAGCGGGCGTCGACCCGCACCCCGTCCTCCTCGGCCGGAGCCGTCGAGGAGGCGGTGAGCGCGCACGGTGCGCCGTCGGAGGAAACGTGGATGGTCCCTGCCACCGCCTCGGGGCGGAGGACGTCCAGCTCGGCGCGGGCGAACTGGAGTGCCGCGTGGACCTGCCTGCCCTGGACGGTGACGTCGCCGGTGGACACGCGCAGCGCGTGCGCCCGGGCCGCCCCGGGGGTGAGCACGCAGAGGACCAGGATTGCGAACGAACGGGCGGGGGCCATCGGCTCCCGTCACCCTAGCGAGGCGAGGGCCAACGTCGCTGTGAGAATTTCTCTTGCATCCGACTCGCCCGCTCCGCCGTAGTGCCCTGGGGAAAGACCCGATGCGCCCGACCCGAGGCACTTCCGCGCAGCGCCGCAGCGAGGCTGCCCCGCTCGCGCTCGTGCTGGCCGGGTGGGCGCTGGCCGTCGCGCCCGTCGTCCATCCGCTGCTGGCCCACGGCACGCCCTTCCTCCGGGCGGCCGCCGACGAGGGATGGATCCACCACACGGCGCACGGAGCTCCGGGCGGGGGCGGCGTTCCGCTCCCACCCGCGCACCGCCATGCGCCCGGAGCTCCCGAGCACATCCAGCTCCCCCTCCTCGCAGTGACGCCCCCGGCCATCTTCCGGACGCTGGTGCTCGCCTCGCCGGCACCGCACGCGCCCGTGCGGCGGCCAGTCGTCCTTCCTCGATGGTGGTCGATGGAGCAACCGCAGGCGCCGTGATCGGAGGGGGCCCTCCCCTTCGCCCCAGGCGTCGTCCGGCCGTTCCACCCGCTCCCTAGAGAGTCGATGTCCCGATCCGTCCGGGTGAGCCTCGTGCTCGCCTTGCTGGCGCCGGCTGCGTTCGCCCAGCCCGCCACGCCTTCGCCCCCGCCGGTGTCCGCGGAGCCCGTGCTGGCCAGCCTGAGCACCGGGCCCGGGTCAGCGCCGATGGGCGAGGACATCGAGGTCGTGGGTCACTACCTGAACCAGGTCGGCACCTCGAGCTCGGCCAGCGCGGGCACCTACACCCGCGAGCTCATCGAGGATCGTCCACTGCAGCGTCCAGGAGAAGTCCTGGAGCTCGTTCCCGGGCTGATCGTCACGCAGCACAGCGGAGCGGGAAAGGCCAACCAGTTCTTCCTCCGGGGCTTCAACCTGGACCACGGGACGGACTTCGCAACGTACGTGGAGGGCATCCCGGTGAATCTTCCGACCCACGCCCACGGGCAGGGCTACATGGATCTGAACTGGCTCATCCCGGAGCTGATCTCTCGCGCGGACTACTGGATAGGTCCGTACTACGCCGAGAACGGCGACTTTTCCTCCGCCGGCGCGGCGAGGATCTACTACGCCAGCGAGCTCCCCCGGACGCTCTTGCTCGGAACCTATGGCTCC
>DASXGF010000705.1:0-4121 GCA_036489275.1 Myxococcaceae bacterium
GCAGATAGTCGATCGCATGGACCTCGAACGCGCGCACCGCATACGCGTCGTGCGCCGTCACGAACACGATCGCCGGCAGCGCCCCCGGATCGAGCGCCTCGAGCACGCCGAAGCCATCGATCTCCGGCATCTGCACGTCGAGGAACACCAGCTCCACCTGCGCGCGCTCGATCAACCCCGGCGCATCCACGCCGCTGCAGTCACCGACGACGACCAGCTCGGCATCCGCCTCGAGCGACAGCCGCAGCGCCGCGCGTGCCAGCGGCTCGTCGTCGACCACCGCCACCGTCACTGGCTCAGGCACGCACCACCTCCGGACCACGAAAAGGAATCGCCAGCAGCGACTCGACTCCGCCCTCGACCCGGTTCGACACGCGGAAGCGGTGCTGACCGGGGTAGAGGTGCTGGAGCCGCGCGCGCACGTTGCGCAGGCCCACGCCGCCGGGAGACTCGGAGCCGGCCTTCAGCCCCACCCCGGTGTCGCGGACGCGGAGCACCAGCTGCTCGCCCTCGCGCACCGCCGCCACCTCGACCGAGCCACCGGCGATCGACGGCGCGATGCCGTGCCGCACGGCGTTCTCGGCCAGCGGCTGGAGCACCAGGCTCGGGACGCGCGCCTCGAGCGTGTCGGGGTCGATGCGCATCTGGATCTGCAGCCGGTCGGGGAAGCGGATCTGCTGCAGGCACAGGTAGCGCTCGAGGAAGTCCAGCTCCTGCCGCAGCGGGACCTCCTGCTGCCCGGCGGTGGCCAGCGCGAGCCGGAGCAGGTCGCTCAGCCCGGCGATCATCCGCACCGCGGTGTCGCCCTCGCCCTTGCGGACCAGCATGGAGATCGCGTTGAGCGTGTTGAAGAGGAAGTGGGGATGGAGCTGGACGCGGAGCGCGTCGAGCTCGGCCTTGGCCAGCTCGGCCTGGAGCCGCGCGCCGGTGAGCTCCTGGGCGCGCAGTGCTCGCCGCAGGTCGATGGCCAGCAGCACCCCGACGCTCATCACGTAGACCAGCGTGTCCAGGAAGGCGCTCTTCGTCACCGAGTCCCAGAGCGCTGCCCGGTACGACAGCTTCTGCATGCTGTAGGGGCCGATGAACCGCGACAGCGCCGCGACCAGGCCTTCCTGGAGGAAGACGAAGACGGTGCAGGTGAAGACGTGGAGCGCCCCGAAGCGGAGCACGCCGATCCGCTCCACCGGGAACCGGCGCACCAGCCACGCCAGCGGGGGAATCAGGAAGGCCCAAAGCGCCCACCCGAAGTAGAACCACAGGAAGCGATATGTTCCCCAGGCGCCCATCTCCTGCTCCCAGGCCTTGGATTGCAGCCCCACGGCCACGCCCGGGATGGACCACAGCAGGAGGAGGCCGGCGAACCGGCGCAGATGGGAAAGCATGGGTGACCCGCCGGGAAGAACGTGCCTATGTACGGACGATTCCGTCGGCACCCCTGAAGCTGCAGCGAGCGCGGCCGCTCCCGCAGCGGACGGCGACCGGGGGGGCCTAGAGCTCCCGGGACATGAGCAGCCGAAGCTTTCCCGACTTCTTGCTCACGACCGTCGCCACCGTGGTGAAGCCCGCCTTCCGGTAAAAGGCCACGGCGGGGGCGTTCGCCGGATCGACCCGGAGCGCCAGTGTTTTCCGGTACATGTCCCGGGCCACACTCAGGGCGTGGTCCAGGAGGGCCATCCCGACACCCCGGTGCCGGAGCTCGGGCTTGACCACGATGTTCCGCATGTACGCGGCCCCGGCCACCGGGCCATCCCGCTCCACGGTGACGTAGCCAACGATCTGGCCCTGGAGGCGTGCAACATGCACGAAGGGCCGCAGCTGTGTGAGAGCCTGGAGCGATTCCTCGAGGGTCTCGCCGCGCTTGGCCCAGGGCTCCGAGGTGCCCCGGAGGGCCGCCACGGGAGCCAGCTCCGCCTCGCCCAGAGCGCCGAACTTGAGGGCGGCCGGGAGGTCGGCCGGGAGGCTGGCGACATCGAGCGGCGGCAAGGTCGGCTGCTCCGTCACGGTCTCCACCCGTTTCATCGTCATCTCCGCCACCCCCTCGTACCTCCGGTGGATCCTAACCCCAGGCTTTGCATCCATGCACCTTCCGAAAACGAGGCCCCTTTTGTGGTCCAGGGTCGTACGGGGACTCCATTCTCGACGTGTGGCGGCCTCCTGTATTCTTCCGGGCTGACTCCCGTCGCTGCCACCCCCGCGCGCGACAGGGAGCATGCCGCGTGCAACTGAACCACGCCCAGCGCGAACTGACGGTCAAGGTCGTCTATTACGGGCCCGGCCTGTCCGGGAAGACGACCAATCTCCAGATGATCCACGCTCGCACCGGGAGCGAGGGTCGCGGGAAGCTGTTGACGGTCGAGACTCACGACGACCGGACTCTCTTCTTCGATCTGCTGCCGGTCTTCTTCCATACCAAGGGCGGCTACACCGTGAAGGTGAAGCTGTTCACGGTCCCGGGGCAGGTCATCCACAACGCCACCCGGCGTGTCGTTCTGCAGAACGCCGACGCGGTCGCCTTCATCGCGGATAGCCGCCGGAGCGCCGGCCAGGAGAACAACCAGTACTGGGCGAACCTGCAGGACAACATGCGCGAGAACGGGCTCAACGCGGCGCAGGTGCCGATCGTGATCCAGTTCAACAAGCGCGACCTGCCGGACAGCAAGACCGACGCCGAGCTCGCGGAGACGCGCGCCCGCGGCAAGGAGCCGGTCGTCGGCGCGGTGGCCATCCGCGGCGAGGGCGTGCTCGAGACGCTCTATGCCGTGCTCCAGCTCGCCTACCGGAAGATGGACGAGCAGGCCGGGTTGAGCCGCAACATCGGGCTGGCCGAGGCCGAGTTCCTCAAGCTCATCTTCGCCCGCATGGACCTGAGCGGCACCCAGGTCGGCAACTGGCTGGCGAACGGAGAAGCCCCGCGGTGAGCGAGGGGGGGGACAGCGGCCGTCCAGGACCTCCGGGGGACCACACCCCGCGGCTGGAACAGCGGCCGGTCTCGGTCCTCGAGCGCCGCCTCACCCTCGCCGACATGCTCGACGCGAGCACCTTCGCCGAGCTGGTGAAGAGCTTCGCCGAGCTCTACAAGCTGGGGGTCAAGGTCTTCGACGAGAAGGGCAACCGCCTCGCCGACATCAAGAGCGGCAACGGCGACTTCTGCGGCTACGTCTTCTCCTTCGCCGACGGAAAGCGCTGCTGCACCCAGACCGTGGCGCGGGTGAAGGATGGCCCGCTGGCGACGACCCAGAACGCCCGCGCGCCCCAGGCGGCCGCGGGGATGAAGCTGCACGGGATGATCGCCGTGCCCTGCTTCACCGGGCTGCGGTACCTCGTGTTGCCCATCCTCTGGGAGGGCGACGTGCTGGGCCGGGTGGTGTTCGGCCCGTTCGTGCCCGAGGAGATGGGCGAGCTGCCGACGTCGCTCACCGACCTCACCCCGGGGCTCGACCTCGCCCAGGCGCAGAACTACCTGGCGAAGATCCGCCGCGCGCCGGAGTCCACCATCGTCAAGGTGCTCCTCCACTTCTCCCAGCTCCTGGAGACGCTGGTCGCCGCGGGCCAGAAGACCTTCCTCACCAGCCAGGTGCACATCGAGGCCACGCTGGAGAACAACCGCGAGCTCGAGACCCAGAACCGGCGGCTGGAGCTGATGAACGTCCAGCTGAAGGACATGGACCGGCTCAAGTCGAGCTTCCTGGCGACGGTGAGCCACGAGCTGCGCACGCCCCTGACCTCGATCATCGGGTACTCGGAGATGCTCTCCGAGGGCCTGGTGGGCTCGCTCAACCAGGAGCAGACCGACTACGTCCGCACGATCATGGAGAAGGGTGACACCCTCCTCAAGCTGATCTCCTCCATCCTCGACGTGACGCAGATCGAGGCGGGGAAGGTGCGGCTGACCTTCGAGCCGGTGAACGTGGGGGACCTCGTATCCTCCGCCGTCTCCAGCATCAAGCCGCAGGCCCAGAAGAAGGGGCTGACCATCGACCTCAAGCTTCCGGCGCGAGTGGTCGAGGTCCGCTCCGATCGCGAGAAGATTCGCCAGGTGATGGTGAACCTCCTCTCCAACGCGGTGAAGTTCACCCCGAAGGGCGGCTGGGTGCAGGTGCTGGTGACCGAGGTGAAGTTCC
>DASXGF010000333.1:0-2146 GCA_036489275.1 Myxococcaceae bacterium
CCGGGCGCTGGTTCCCACCAAGCGGGCCCGGCTGGTCCTGGGCATGGGCGCGCCGCGGCGCGACCCGGGGCTGGTGGAGGTTCCGCTCCTGGGCAAGGTGGCGGCCGGTGCGCCGCTGCTCGCGGTGGAGAACGTCGAGGACTCGGTCCGGATCGACAGCTTCCTGCTCGGCGGCAACGGCAAGGAGGTCTTCGCGCTCCGGGTGAAGGGCGACTCGATGATCGACGACGGCATTCACGACGGCGACTATCTGTTCGTCCGCAAGACGGCGACGGCGCGCGAGGGTGAGATCGTCGTGGCGCTCATCGAGGACGAGGCCACCTGCAAGCGCTACTACCCTGAGGGCGACCGGATCCGGTTCCAGCCGGCGAACAAGACGATGACGCCGATCTACGTCCACCGGACGCAATTCCGCTCGACGATGATCCTCGGGCAGGTGGTGGGCGTGTACCGGAAGGTTCACTGAAGGCTGAGCCGCCCCGGAGAGCGCTCGAGCTCGGCTTCCCGGCGACGAGCGCTCCGACTCGCGGCCTGTCACGCTGCACCGAGCTCCGTCGGAGCCGGCCCCTTCCTGACCTGACGGCCTGCGTCCCTACAGGCCAGAGGCTGATGCGTCTGTGGGGTCCTCGTCCCCGGGCTCGAGGGCCTCTCAACTCTGCTGGACTGCGTGCATCGCATCGCGGCTGGCCCCGGAGGGGAACTCGTCGCCCCGCCCGGCCGCTGCGATCGACCGACAGGAGCGCCGTATCTTCGCGCGGACCTCGTCCGTCACTCGCCCATGACCTCTCCTCCGGCCGCCTCCTCCCCTCCCCTCAACCGCCTCCGCGCCGTCGTCCTCGGTGGAGCGCTCGTCACCGGTTGCGCCGCCCAGAAGGGCCACGCCCCGGTCGACGGCGTCCAGATCTACTACGAGGTCCACGGCTCCAGCGGTGACCGCGGGACGCCGCTGGTGCTCCTGCACGGTGGCGGCTCGACGTTCGAGACCTCGTTCGCCGACATCCTTCCTCCGCTGGCGAAGAGCCGGCGGGTCATCGTCTACGACCGCCAGGGACACGGCCGCACCCCCGACGTCGATCGCCCCTTCTCCTTCCAGCAGTCCGCCGAGGACGCCGTGGGCCTTCTCCGGGCCCTCGGCGTGTCCCGGGCCGACTTCATGGGCTTCAGCAACGGCGGACAGATCGCGATCCAGATCGCGCTCAGTCACCCGGAGGTCGTCCGGAAGCTGGTGATCGAGTCTGCGATGTTCAGCCGCGAGGGAGCCGACCCGGCATTCTGGGAAGGCTTCGACCACGCGAAGCTCGAGGACATGCCCGCCGAGCTCCGCGAGGCCTACCTCCAGGTCGCCCCTCGCCCCGCCGACCTCACGGCGATGTTCTGGAAGAGCGTGAACCAGATGAAGGCCTTCCAGGGCTGGACCCCGGAGGAGATGCGCTCGATCCGCGCACCCGCCCTCGTCCTGCAGGGAGACCGGGACGTCGTTCGCCCCGAGCACGGGGTGGCGATGTACCGGCTCCTGCCCAATGCGCAGCTCGCGATCCTCCCCAACACCGATCACCGGGCGATCTGCCACCCTCCGCCGTGGCTGCCGACACTCATCACCACGTTCCTCGACGCACCCTGAGCTCGGGGACACTCCCGCGCACCGCCTGCTCCGCGGAGCCGAGGAAGCACGGAGCTCACCTTCGGCGGGGCTTCCTAGCGGACGACCCTCTCGTAGCGCCGGCAGGCGACGGAGACCGCGCCGCCGGCCGTCTCCGCCGGGTAGTCGAGTGCCGCGGCATCCCACCACCCCTGCCGCTCGTAGAAACGGCGAGCCCGCGCGTTGCCCACGGCCACCGCGAGCCATGCCCGGGGATACCGCGCGGCGACGACCGTCTCGCCGTGCCGGAGGAGCATCGCGGCGACCCCGCTCCCCCGCGCCGAGGCGTCGACGTACACCTGCTCGAGCTCGTCGTCGTGCACCGTGACGAATCCGACGATCTTCTCGCCCGCGATCGCCACCGTGGTGGTCGGGATCCGCGGCGGCAGCCGCTGCAGGAAATCGACCGGCCGGCGGTGGGCGAGAAGGGCCTCCGGCACGTGCCCCAGGTGCCCGTCGATCCACCCGCGATGCCAGAGCGCGGCGATGGCCTCGACGTCCCCGGTC
>DASXGF010000334.1:0-4779 GCA_036489275.1 Myxococcaceae bacterium
TTCGCGACCAGGCGAGGCCCGTCCCGAGCAGCGCCGCCACCGCCGCCGCGCCGAGCCCCACCAGGATGTCCCCCGTCCCCGCCGCAGCCACCCAGCCCCAGGGAGCGAACCCCGAGGCCCACGCGGCGAAGAGCGTCAGCCCGCCGCCGATGCGGAGCGTCTGCAGCCAGGGAATCGCCGACGGCGAGAGGGCCTGCACCGCGGCCTGAAGCCACCCGGCGCGCCAGAGCACCAGGGCCAGCAGCAACGCCGGGATGAAGTAGCCGAGCGGACGAGGCACGGCGGGATCGAGCCACGCGCCGGTCACGGCCGCCGCGGTCACCGCGATGAACCAGGTCCCGAGCAGCGCCCCGATGCGCACGAGGAGGCTCCGCCGGACGAGCGCGGCGCATCCCGACCGCCGGAGCCCGCCGTCCAGCCCGCGGAGGGTGACCCAGACGACGAGCAGCACGTAGGCGCAGACGGCGACGGTGATCCGGAGCGGAACCTCGGGGACGGGGTTCATGGGCTCGGGGTGGCCGCGAGGGGGGCGAGCGCAGGCAACGCCGCCGGACGTTCGGCGCGCTGCGGCTGGACCGACTTCCGCGGTCCGCGGACCAGCACCTTGCGCGAGAAGGCCTGGTCGACCTGGGCCACGAACGCGCGGAAGGCGGGGTACTCGCTGGCCGAGATGCGGTCCCGGGTGAAGACCAGCTCGCCGCGGCAGACCAGCACGTCCTGCTCCAGGGTGTAGGCCAGCTTGAGCTTTCCGAAGCCGTTGTCGGTCGTGACGTCGGGCGGGAGCCCATCCACGCTCCACCCCGGCGGAAGCCGGTAGCGGAAGGTGAAGCGGCTCACGCTCGGCCCGTCCAGAACGAGATCTCCCCGCCGCTCGGCGAGACCGGCATACGTCTCCACGTAGCCGCGGCGACTGCCGAAGGGAAGGAAGCGCAGCGTGTCCCCGCCCACCTCGGCGTAGCGCGGGATGCTCAGCTCGTAGTCGAGCGCCACGTCCTGGTCGAGCCGGTTGGGATCGCTGATCGACACCTTGTCCACGCTCAGCCCGGGGAACGTCTGCGCCCAGCCTTGCTCGAAGGTGGTGCGGCGAGTGGCGGCGGACTGGTAGCTGCGCCGGTACTCGGGTGCGGCGGTTCCGCGCACGCGGCTCTCACCCTTCACCTCGGCCGCGCCGCCGGGCCGCAGCGCCAGATCGAGCTGCACGTCGGTGACGTTGTCCTCGGGGCGGGCCTCGGGAGTCACGGTGAAGCGGCTCTTCCCGTCCGGCTCGACGACGAGGACGCTCGCCCGGCGGTCGGAGATGGGGAGCTCGGTCGCGCCGTGGAACTCCGCGGTGCCGTCCAGGTACCAGTCGAGCCCCGGGACGTAGACGATGGCATGGTTGAAGACCGCGAGGGATGCCGGCTCCGAAGGAATCGCTCCCAGCTGCCGCATCCGGAGCAGCACGATGCGGCTGTCCACGCCGGCCACCTCGAGCAGCGCGTGCAGCAGCGACGCCTTGTCCTTGCAGTCGCCGAACCGCCGCGCCAGGACCCGGTCTACCCGGTAGGGCTTGTATCCGTGGATGCCGAACTCGAGCGCGACGTACCGGGTGTTCTTCACCACGTACTCGTAGAGAGCACGCACCACCGCGCGGGTGTCCTTGCGGTCCACCCCCTTCAGAGCGTCGTCCGCGGCGCGGCGGATGCTGTCGTCCGGCGCCAGCTGGTCGCGGATGAGCGCCCAGTAGTAGCGCCCCACGTCCTCCCAGGTCTTGTACGTCGAGACGTGGAGCGTCGCCGCCACCTCGGACCAGCCGGGCATCCCGGGCTCGGGCGTCACGCGGGAGACGTGCTTCGCGTCGAAGCGGTAGAGCACGCGGCCGCTGGACGCCGGCTCCCGTCGCGCGTTCACCCCGGCGCCGAGCGTCTTCTCGTTCCAGTACAGGGTCCTCCCCGCCGGCATGTCGACCACGTACTCCCAGCGGAGCTTCGGGGTGACACCCTGCACGTAGGCCAGGTCGCCCCAGTAGTCGGAGAGGAGGTTGTCGCTCGCGGTGTCCTCGACGCGGTACTGCAGCTCGAGCACGTCGCCCGGCGCGAGACCGGGGAAGCTGAGCATCTTGGCCTGGGCGTCGTAGTACATGCCCGCCCAGGGCTCGTTGAGGCTGCGGTTGGTGTCTCCGAAGCTCTCGACGATCGAGCCGTCGGGCTTGGTGATGCGGGCGCGGAGGATCCGCACTTCCTCGCGGCTCGGGCTGTAGGTGATGGGGAAGCTGCGGAAGGCGTCCACCCCGCGGCGGGTGTAGACCTTCACCGCCAGCTGGTGGAACCGGCTGGAGAGGCCGCTCTGCTGCACCCGGACCCGGGTGACCTCCGCGAGGGTGACCGCGTCCTCGGCGTAGCTGTCGGCCTCGGCGACCAGCGGGCGGATGTCCAGGGCGTCGGTGCTGGCCGCGGAGACCTCGGTGCCGCGGAGCGCGCGCACCGCGTCCCGGAGCGCGGGGTTCTGGGGGCGGAGCTCCAGGGAGCGCTCGAGCGCCGCCAGCGCTGCGTCCTTCTGACCGGCATAGAGCAGGGTCCGGCCCTTTCGCTCGTAGAGCTCCGGGTCGTCGGGGCAGAGCGCTTCGGCCTCGGCGAAGAGGGTCATCCCTTCCTCGATCCGTCCGTTGGAGGCGAGGAGCTCCGCCAGCCGGAGGCGCACGTCGTTGCTGGTGGGCGAGAGCCGGAGCGCGTCCCGCAGCGCCTTCGAGGCGCCGGCGACGTCGCCGCGGTCGGCGAGCATCTCGGCGAGGAGCGACAGGCTGCTCCCGTCGCCGGGGCGCACCTGGAGCACTCCGCGCAGACGCTCCAGCGCCTCGTCGGAGCGGTCGAGCCGGCGCGCGCTCCGGACTCTCTCCCGCCCCGCCTCCGGAATGCGCCAGGTGGACTGCGGCAGACCTTCGATGCGCCGGGTCGCCGAGACCGAGTCGCCGAGATCGTCCTCCGCCCGTGCGAGGAGCACCTGCGCCGGTAGAAAAGCCTTCCACCGCTGCACCAGGGGCTCGAGCAGGGTGAGCACCCGCTCGGGATGCCCCTGCGAGAGCTCGGCACGGGCCAGGAGCAGGCGGGCCTCGATCAGGTCGGGCGAGGCGGCGAGCGAAGTCTCGAGGTGACGCCGGCGCAGGTTCTCGTCCTGCTGGAGACGTGCGGCGAGCAGCTCGATGCGAGCATCCGGTTGACCCGCGCGGGCCGTATCCGTGGCGGCGCGCTCGGCGTTCACCGCATCGCTGTGCTCGCGGGAGTCGAAGGACTGGGTGGCCTCGAGCACCTGCGCGAAGTCGGCCCGGAGCCGCGCGTCGTCCGGACGGCGCTTCACCTCGGCCTCGAACGCGCTGGCGAGCGTGGGAAGTCGCCTGGCGGCGGGGGCCGGACCGGCGGGGAGGGCCGGAAGACGCGCGGGGAGCACCGCCCGCGCGCGCGCCGACTCGTCGCGGAGATACGCCCCCAGCACTCCTGAGTCCTCGTGGCAGACCTTGAGGAGGACCCGGTTCACCCCCTTGCGCAGCTGCACCGAGACGCGTTCCTGATCCGGCCGGGCGGGGTGGTAGGCGTCACCGCTGCCGACCTTCTCGCCGTTCACCCAGAGGCGGAAGCCGCCCGAGGTGCCCAGCGCGAGGGTGGTGCGGCGCGGCGCCGGCTCGTCGAGGAGCGCGAGGACGTAGGCCACCACGCTGCGCGAGGGCCTGAGCATCGCGCCGAGGTCGATGCCTCCGTCGAGGGAGTGCGCGGTCGCCTTCTGCCACTTCGCGGGATGCCCCTTCGCCTGCAGTGAGGCTCCGAGGTCGAGGGCCTGCTCCGGGCCCGCATCGGTGTCGCAGCCCGACTTGCCCTCGTTGTCGAATCCGCCGAGCACGTAGACGTCCTGGACGTACCCGAGGGCCTTGAGGCGGCGCTGGGCGGAATCCACCCGGCCCTGCACCACATCGAGGTCCGTCAACACCTGCTGCGCGAGCGTGCGGGTGAACGGCTCCGCTCGAGGGTCAGCGGCGATGCGAGCCAACGTCGCATCCACCGGACGCGGGTCGGCGAGGTCGTCGCGCAATCCGCGCAGACGGATCAGGGCGGCGGTTCCCCGCAGCGAGCGGGACTGGGCGAGCGCCTCCTGTGCCCGGGCCTGGGCCTCGGCGGGAAGTGGATCATCGACGGAGCGCGCAGGCGAGGCTGCGGCCAGGAGGGCCGAGAGGAGGAGGCTGGAAACCACGGTGTTCTGCCACTCATAACCCGAAGCGACCGGGGTTCGCTTCCCCGACCGCCCTGGCCAGGGTGAGGACGTACACCCTCCGGGCGCCGGCCTCGCGCAGGGCGCTGCTGGCGGCCCGGGCCGTGGCGCCGGTGGTGAAGACGTCGTCCACGAGCACCACCGGGCCCGAGGGGACGCGCGCGCGGACGGCGAACGCTCCGTGCACGTTCTCGGTGCGCTCGGCCTCGGTGAGGCCCACCTGCCTCCGGGTGGCACGGATCCGCCGGAGCAAGGTCGGCCGGAGCGGGAGGCCGGTGGCCTGCGCGAGCGCCCGACCGAGAAGGCCCGCCTGGTCGTATCCCCGGCGGAGCAGGCGCCTCCAGTGGAGCGGGATGGGGACGAGCACGGGCTCCGCGCCGAGACGCTCGAGCCAGCCCCTCGAGGTGTCGGCCAGCGCCCTGGCCAGCGGGACCGCGAGCGCGCTGTGGCCCTCGTACTTGAAGCGGTGGATGGCCCGGGCGAGCGGGCCGGTGTGCACGAAGCCGGCGTGGGCCGATCGAAACGACGGCGGCGCCCGGAGGC
>DASXGF010000351.1:0-3432 GCA_036489275.1 Myxococcaceae bacterium
CTGCGCCGGCTCGAGCTTCACCGCCCCCTGGATGTCGGAGACGAAGGCCATCGGCGAGCCGTCCTGGCACTTGAGGGCGGAGGCCGGCTGCACCTTGACATTCAGCTCCTTGTCGGAAGGCAGGTTGTCGATCTGGTAGGAGCACCGGCCGCCCTTGCTGGCGCGGATCGCCGAGCGACCCACCTGGGTGTCGCCCACGGTGGCAACCACCGAGAGGTTGTTGCAGACGTCGGAGCTTGCCGTGGCCTCAGGAACGACAATCACACCCGTCACGGAGCTGTTGTAGGTGTACTCCAGCCGCGGATCGACGCCGGAACCGGAGGTGGCGCATGCGACGGCGCCGAGGAACGCGAGTGCTGCGATGACAGGCTTCACGGTATCTCCCAAGCGAAAGTGATCTCGGACGAGTCCACAGATGTGGCCCCTTCCGGCTGCCGGTACGGCGCTGGCGCTGGGTTGATTGCGTCCCGCGATCGGACGCGACTACCACAGTGTCACCCCGTGAGCGCCGGCACAGTGCTCGCTGCGCACCGGACACCGCTCGCTGCATCCCTTGCCAGCACGTGCAGCGAGACCGCGCATTGCGTCCGGGAGCAGGCGTGAGCCGCGCAAGCCAGTGGCTTCGCATCCTCGTCGTTCTGCAGCTGTTCCGCCTGCTGGTCGGCGCGCTCTTCGACCTCGTCCCTCAGGAGGCGTACTACCTCTTCTACGCGCGCCATCCGGCGCTCTCCTACTTCGACCATCCGGGGATGCTGGCCTGGGCGCTCGCGTTGCCGGCGATGCTTCGATCGCCGCCGCCGGTCGTCGTGCGCCTCGTTCCGTTCCTCTTCGCCGCGGTCACGCTCGCTGGAACGGTGCGGCTCGCGCGCCGGTTCGTCCCCGAGGCTCCGGGTCGCGCGGTGCTGCTCCTCGCCACGACCGGAGCCTTCAGCATCCTGACCACCATCGCGCTCCCGGATGGGCCGCTCGTCGCCGCCTGGACCTGGGCCCTGGTCTTCCTCGCCGAGGCACTCCTGGACGAACGCCGCGCGGCGTGGCTACCGGCGGGACTGTGCACGGGGCTCGCCTTCGACTCGAAGTACAGCGCGGCCTTCCTGCTGCTCGGAGCCGGAGTGATGCTGCTGGCCCTTCCCCGCGGCCGGCGGGCGCTGGCCTCTCCCTGGCCGTGGCTGGGCCTGGGGGTCGCGGCGCTCACCACCGCCCCGGTGTGGGCGTGGAACGCGGGGCACGGCTGGGCGTCGTTCCTGTTCCAGACCGCAGGGCGAATGGAGCACGCCCGCGGGCTCTCGCCGTGGAACCTGCTCGGGCTCGTCGGCTCGCAGCTGGTGCTCGCGCTCCCCCCGCTGCTCTGGGTCTGGGGGCGCGAGGCGGTGCGGGCGATCCCCCGGATGCTCCGCGGCGCGCTCGCGCCGGAGGAGCTGTTCCTCGCCGCCTTCTCCCTCGTCCCGGCCGTGGTGCTCCTGGTGGTGAGCCTCGGGGCGGTGGTGAAGCCCAACTGGCCCTTCCCTCTGTGGGTCGCCGGTGCGCTCTGGGCGGCACGGCGATCCGGACCCTCGCTCCTGCGCTGGAACGCGGCGGCATCGGCCGTCGTGCACGCGCTCGTGCTGGTGGAGCTGTTCGCCTACCCGGTGCGCCTCGGCGACGATACCTGGGTCGGCTGGCGCGGCCTCCGGGAACAGACCCGCGCCAGGCTCGGCCCACGCGAGTTCGTCTTCTCCGCGGACGACTACAAGACCACCGCCGAGCTCCTCGTGGATGGAACCGTGGAGGCCTATGGCCGGAACCTGCTCGGGCAGCCCGCGCTCCAGTTCGACTTCGTGGGCCTCGACGTCCGCGCGCTCGAGGGACGCACCGGACTGTTCCTCGACTCGAACCCGACGCGTTTCGACGACGCGCCGTCGGGCCCGCCTCCGCCGGCGCTCGTCGCGCGCTGCGATCGGGTGGTCGAGGAGCCGCCGGTCGTCGTGCGCCGCGGCGAACGCATCGTCCGCCGCTTCGGGGCGTGGCGCTGCGTGGGCTACCGCCCGCCGTAGCGCTCAGCGCACCCCGGTCGGAGCGCTCACCCAGGCGTCGAACAGGTTGTTCAGCGACTCGGCGAGCCCGGGGTGAGGGAAGATCGCGTCCTTCAGCACCGTCCAGGGCAGGTCACCCAGCATCGCGGTGTGCACCACCGAGGCCAGCTCGCCGCCCTCGAACCCCAGTGCGGCGAAGCCGAGGATGCGCTCGGTCTTCGCGTGCACCACGGCCCGCAGCACCCCGCGCGTCTCGCCGCACTCGATCGCCCGGGCCACGTGCGCCATCGGAAGCTGGGCCACCCGGATGGGCAGCCCGCGTTTCCGGGCCTCGGCCTCGGTGAGCCCCACGCGGCCGAGCTGGGGGTCGGTGAAGAGGGTGTAGGGGACGAGCCGCCCCACCGGGGAGCGCGGCGGACCGTCGAGCAGCTCGGCGCGGAGCACCCGGAAGTCGTCGTACGAGACGTGGGTGAACTGAGGCGCTCCGGTCACGTCGCCGGTGGCGTACACGCCCTCGGCCGAGGTCCGCAGCCGCTCGTCGACCTGGATGTTGCCGTGGCCGTCCAGCGCGATGCCGCCTGCCGGGCAGTCCAGTGCCTCGGTGTTCGGGCTCCTGCCCACGGCGACGAGGAGGTGCGTCCCCTCGAGCACCGTCCCGTCGTCGAGCTCGAGCCGCACGCCGCCGTCGCCAGGACCGACCCGCGTGACCCGGCGGCCGAGATGGAGCCGGATGCCCTCGGCCCCCAGAACCTCGGCAAGCCCGGTGGACACTTCCTCGTCCTCGCGCGAGGCGAGCCTCGGACCCTGCTCGACGACCGTCACCTCGGCGCCGAGCCGGCGGAAGACCTGGCCCAGCTCGAGCGCGATGTAGCCGCCGCCGAGCACCAGGAGGCGGGAGGGGAACTCCGGCAGGGTGAGGATGGATGACGAGTCGAGCGCCGGCACCGAGTCCAGACCGGGGATCTCGGGCCGCCGCGGTCGCCCGCCGGTGTCGAGGACGACCACCGGGGCCTCGTGCTCCTCGCCCGTCCCGTCAGCGGAGCGGACGTGAAGCCTTCGCGGGCCCACGAACCGGGCCTCCCCGCGGAGCAACGTCACGCCCGCGTCACGGAGCCGTCGCTCGCCGCCGTCGCGGAACTGCCGGACCACGCCCTGCTCGCGCTCGCGCACCGTGTCCCAGCGGACCCGGGACGCCCCGCGCTCGATGCCGAACTCGGCAGCCCGGGAGATCAGCGAGGCCACCCGCGCGCTCGCCACCAGCGTCTTGGTCGGGGTGCAGCCGACGTTGATGCAGGTGCCGCCGACGTCGCCGCGCTCGATCAGCGCGGTCCGACGACTGCCGCGAGCGAGGGCCACCGCGAGCGGCACGCCGGCCTGGCCCGAACCCACCACGAGCGCGTCCCAGCTCCGCATCGGCACC
>DASXGF010000368.1:0-7628 GCA_036489275.1 Myxococcaceae bacterium
TGCTTCGAGCCCGAGCCGCCGTTCCGCCCGGCGGGTGCACCGGCCCAGGCCTGGAGCGTCGCGGAGGTGCTGAGGGTGCTGGTGCGGATCGGCGAGGGGTGATCAGCCGCCCCGCTCGAGCATCGAGACCACCCGTCGTCCTCCCCACCGAGCAGGAGTCGGCGGCCGACGCCTGGCGGAGCGAGGCCTGGCGCTGGTCGGGCGTCGCGGCGCCGCTGGCGGTGCTCGCCGCGCTCTGCCTGGGCCGCTCGTTCTGAGGCGCGCCCCCCGGGCGGGGTCTACCGCGGGCTTCCGGCGCCCTGGGACATCGCCCGCAGCTCTTGCTCGACGAGGGCCCGGCTCTGCGCCGGGGTCATCGCCGCGAGCTGGGCGAGCGAGCGGGTCTTTCCCGCGGCCTCGGCGATCTTCCAGCCGACGAGGTAGCCGCTGCGTGGAGGAACCTCGGCGGTCGCCTCGAGAGAGCCGTAGAAGAACTGCCTGTAGAGGGGGCCCGAGTCCGGGTCGTCGAGGTGGCCGAGCAGCCGGCTCGCGAGTTCCGGGATGCGCGGCGTGGCCGCGGCGATGAGCGCGTCCGGGACGCTGATCTCGTCGTGGGTCGCGCCAGGGTTCAGCGCGTCGCTGACGAAGGTGGCGAGCCCCTCTTCCCAGAGCGACTGGCCGACGGTCTCCGGCGCGTCGGGGAGGAGCGCCTCGTGGTGCACGTGGAACAGCTCGTGCTCGAGGAATGGGCGCAGGTTGAACCCGCGCGGCCGGATGGCGGCGATGACGTCGGGCCCGAAGACGAGCATCGACGCTCCCTCGACCTTCCGCGTGCCACCGTCGAAGGCGCCCAGCGAGCACACGAGAGAGACCGGTCGCCTCACGCCGAAGCCGGGGAAGGTCTTGCGGAACTGCACCGCCGCGTCCTGAAGGTCGGCGTCCATCGTCCGGCGGACCTCCTCGACCCTCGCCGGATCGGGAAAGAACTTCCGCAGCTTGACCAGCTTCGCCAGCCGCTCCTGGACGCTCCTGGCCAGCGGCTCGTCGAGGCCGAGCACCGCGGCGGTGTAGAGCGTGGGGTGAGGCGCCCGGAGCAGCTCCTCGAATGCCCGGGATTGCTGCTCCGGGGTGGCGCCCGCGACGCGCCGCCAGAACTCGGCGCAGCTCTCCGCGGCGTCCACGACCCGGAGCCGCTCGGTCCCACCGTCCGGCGCCGCCGCGACCGCGAGACCTCCGGCGAGGCTGACCAGCACGAGGGCCCGGTGCGCGGCGTCCATGTGCGTCCGGACGCTCGAGCCGCGGGCCGATTTCCCGCGCGAGGCAGAGCCTCAGATGTACTTCGCCACCCCGTCCGGGTGCGCTTGCTTGTAGCGGCGGAAGCGCTCGCACAGGGGAAGCAGCAGCGCGATGACCATCAGCGCGGCGAGGTAGGTCGTGCCGAGGCCCGCGCCGTGGAGGAGGCCCATGCTCCAGGCGCCCAGCCTGAGCAGATGGGCGTGGAGCAGGTAGAAGAACAGAGCGCTCTGGCCGAGGACGGTGAGCGGACCGCGCGCCCACGCCGGGAGATCCGCGGTCCAGAGCGCGGCGAGCAGGAGCCAGGCGAGGCCCAGCTCGCAGGCGAGGTAGCTGAGGCTGGCGGGGTACTTCGCGGTGTGGAGCCACTGGACAATCGTGCCGTCATCGCGGAAGAGCCCGCCGTTGCCGTAGCCGTTCAGCCCGCGCACCACCGCGAACACGCCGAGCGCCATGACGCCGGCCACGAGCAGCCGGAGCTGGAACGCCGCCGGCTCGCGCCTTGCGATGTCCGCGGCGGCCCAGCCGAGGAGCATCACCGCCAGCCAGGGGACGACCGGGTACCAGACCGGGAAGGGACCCGCCTGTCCGGGCACCAGGGTGAGGACGACGAGGATCCGCCCGATGCCGTCGAGGCCTGCGAGGCCGCGGGCGATCGCCTCGTGGAGGAGGATCAGCAGCAGCCCCAGCGCGCCGCACACCCGGGCCGGCAGGAATCGCAGGACGGACATCGCCATCATGCTCGCCCCGATGGCGTAGAGGACCTGGAGGACGGGCTGGCCCCGGTGGACGAACACCATCCACAGCGGGTCGAGCGCGGCGATGAGGAGTCCCCGCGCTGCGATGAAGCGGCTGATCTCCCACTCCGGTACGCCCTGGCGCCTTCGTCGCTGCACCGAGATGAAGAGGGAGTAGCCGGCGAGGAAGAGGAACGTCGGCGCGCAGAGGTGGGTGATCCAGCGGGTGAAGAACTGCGCCGCGGGGAGCGGCGTCCACGGGACCCAGCTTCGCGCCGAGTCGCCGAAGAGGCGGCCGGCGTTGAGCGACGCGGAGGCGTGATCGACGGTCATCAGGACCATCACCAGGCCGCGAAGCCAGTCCACCGGGAGCAGCCGTGACCGCTCCATCGGAACGGCACGGAGTGCCGTCACCACCCGCGTCGAGACGTCCATTCCACCTCCAGAGTGCTCTGGTGGGGAACCGGGGGAGGCTCGAGCGGTGCGCCGGCGCGCGCTGTTGTGGCCGCGCAGTCGCGACGCTGTACCGGCCGACTGGCCCGGGGCCGGGCTCGAGTCGCCGAGACCCGGACGTCTGCAGGGGTCGTCTCGACGCGCCCGCGTTCAGCGCGCCGGGCGATCCTTCCCCGGCAGCAGGCGCCGGAGGCTGATCTTCCCGAAGCGATTTCCGAACAGGTACCACGTGAATGCCGCGCCGAAGAGCGCCGCCGCGCCCGCGGTGCCGAGCAACCCGAGCACCGGGTAGCCGCGCACCGTCCATGGCACCTGGGAGAAGCTGATGAACGCGCCCACGATGAGACCGCAGGCGCACAGCCCGAGGAAGGTGATGACAGCGGCTGCGCGCAGGCTGGCGTTCACCTGGTCCAGCGTCGCCGAGCGCACGTGCACGCTGAACCGCCCGGTCTCGAGGTCGAGCAGGATCTGCGACAGCTGCGTCGGCAGGTCCGCCGCCAGCCCCTGGAAGCGGAGCAGCGCCCGCAGGAGTCCGCCCTGCAGGTCGCCCACCTCGTAGCGCCCCTTGAGCAGCTCCTTCGCGTAGGGGAGGGCGACGCCAATGATGTCGAGGTCGGGCGAGAGCTGGCGAAGGATGCCCTCCATGGAGATCGACGCCCGGGAGAGCAGCGCGTACTCGCGGGGCACCCGGACCCGGTACTTGACCGCCAGATCGAGGAGGTCGGAGAGCAGATGCCGCGCGTTCACCTCGCCCAGCGTCCGCGGCAGGTGCCGGCCGAGCACGCCGTCGATGTCGCTCCGGAACGCGGTGAGGTTCGCGCGCGCGTCGGGCGCGCCGATCCGGTACAGCAGCCGCGCCACCGAGTCCGAGTCCTTCAGCGCCACCGCCACGATGAGGATGACCAGCTGCTCGCGCATCTGCTTCGTGAGCCGGCCCACCAGCCCGAAGTCGACGAGCCCGATGTCGCCGTCCGGAAGCAGGAGGAAGTTCCCCGGATGCGGATCGGCGTGGAAGAGACCGTCCTCGAAGAGCTGGCGGAACGCGGTGTCGAGCACGACGCGGGCCAGCTCCGCGCGGCGCTCCGCCGACAGCTCCGCTTCCAGCAGCCTCACCCCGTTGAAGTACTCGAGGGTGAGAACGGTGCCGCTGCTCAGATCGTCGTGGACGCGCGGGATGCGGACGCCCTTCCGCTCGCGGTGCGTCTCCTGGAAGGCGCGCACGTTCTCCGCCTCGTGCACGAAGTCGAGCTCCTCCCGGATCGCCCGATCGAACTCCTCGACGATGCCGACCGGCGAGTAGATGCCGGTCTCCTCCACCACCGCCTCGAGCAACCGCGCCAGCGACCGCAAGACTTGGAGGTCCGATCCGATCTGCGCCTGGATGCCGGGCCGCTGCACCTTCACGACCACCGGCTCGCCCCCGCGGGTCGTCGCCCGGTGGACCTGCGCGATGCTCGCCGCGGCCAGCGGCTCCCGCTCGATGCTCGCGAACGCGTCCTCGGGCGAGCGTCCGAGCCCGGCCTCGATCTGCGCCCGGACCGCGTCGAGGGGGATGGCCGCCACCGAATCCTGGAGCAGGCGGAGCTCGATCACGAACTCGGCGGGCAGCAGATCCGCTCGCGTGGACAGCACCTGGCCGAGCTTGACGAACGTCGGCCCGAGGTCCTCGAGCATCCTCCGGAAACGCCGCGCCGTGCTGGCCACGCGGGTGTCCGGCGAGGGCTCCACCGGTTCGCGGCGACCGATGAGCCGGAATACCCCCGCGCGGTCGAGGAGATCGGCGAAGCCATGACGAGCGGCGATGGTCGCGATCTGCCGGAGCCTGTTGAGGTCCTGGAGATTCAAGGGGTCAGTCCAGGGTGCTAGCACCGGAACCCCCCGGGCGTCGTGGGGCACACCCCAGGGGGCGAGGCGGCGGGCGGTGGAACGGAGCGCAGCGGCGACAGCACGCACGGTGACGGTGGACGAGCAGCCGGCGGACGCGCCGGTCACGCCGATGATCCGCCAGTACCTCGACGCGAAGGCCCGCGCCGGGGACGCGTTCCTCTTCTTCCGGCTGGGTGACTTCTACGAGCTGTTCTTCGAGGACGCGGTCCGGGCCGCCGAGCTTCTCGGCATCACCCTCACCGCCCGCAGCAAAGGGGCCGATCGGGTTCCCATGTGCGGCGTGCCGTTCCACGCCGCTCGCCGCTACGTCGCGAAGCTCCTCGAGGGTGGCCACAAGGTGGCGATCTGCGAGCAGGTCGAGGCGCCCGGGTCCGGTCCGGGCATCGTCCGCCGGGAGATCGTCCGCATCGTCACCCCCGGTACCGTGCTCGACGAGGACGTCCTCGACGCCGCCCGGGCCGCCTGGCTGGTCGCGGTGAGCTCGGGGGACGGCGCCCACGGAGCCGCGCTCCTCGACGCGTCGACGGGAGACTTCCGCGCCTTCCAGGGGCCATCCCTCCAGGCGGTGCTGCAGGCGGTGGCCGCGCACGAGCCGCGCGAGGTGCTCCTCCCCACGGACGCTCCCGCCTCGGTCCGGACCGCGGTCCGGGACACCCTCGGCGCGCTCCCGCTCACGGAGCGCGAGCCCGCCCACTTCGATCCAACGCGGGCCGGTGCCTTCCTCCGGACGCACTTCGGCGTCTCCACCCTCGAGGGCTTCGGGATCGAGGGAGCCCCGCGAGCCATCGCCTCCGCCGGCGCCGCGCTCCGCTACCTGAAGGACACCCAGCGCACCGAGGCGCGCCACGTCCACGCGCTCCGCCGCGTGCCGCTCGAGTCCACGCTGGTCCTGGACGAGACCACGCGCACCAACCTCGAGGTGCTCCGGACGATGCGGGACGGCTCGCGCGCCGGCTCGCTCCTCGGCGTGGTGGACCGCACGGTCACCGCGCTCGGGGCGCGCCGTCTCGCCGAGTGGCTGCTCGCGCCGCTCCTCGACCTCGACGCCATCCGCTCCCGGCAGGACGCGGTGGAGGAGCTGTCCACCAAGGCGGTGTGGCGCGAGGCCTGGACCGGACTGCTCCGGCAGGTAGCGGACGTCGAGCGCATCCTCGGGCGGCTCGCCACCGGGCTCGGGACGCCGCGGGACCTCGCCGGCCTCGGACGGAGCCTGGCGGTGCTGCCCGATCTCGCCGCGTCCCTCGAGGGATGCCGGGCCCCGCTCTGGCGCAGACTCGCCGCGCCGCTCCGGGGCTTCGAGCCCCTCGCGGAGCGACTCCAGCGCGCCCTGGTGGACACGCCGCCCGCGGACCTGGACGAGGGCGGCTTCATCCGTCCGGGCTATTCGGCCGAGCTGGATGCGCTCGTCGCGCTCGCCACCGATGGACGGAGCACCCTCGTCGAGCTCGAGCGCCGCGAGCGCGCCCGGACCGGCATCGGGAGCCTCAAGGTCCGGTACACCCGCGTCTTCGGCTACTTCCTCGAGGTCACCCGCTCCAACCTCCACCTGGTCCCCGGGACCTGGGAGCGACGCCAGACGATGGTCGGCGCCGAGCGCTTCGTCACCCCGGAGCTCAAGGCCTTCGAGGCCCAGGTTCTCGGCGCGGACGAGAAGCGCATCGGGCTCGAGCGCGCGCTCTTCGACGAGCTGCGGGACGCGGTGCTGGCCCAGGCCGGAGCGCTCCGGGCCGCGGCGGACGCCCTGGCCTCGTCGGACGCGCTCGCCTCGCTGGCCCGGGTCGCGGCGGAGAACGGCTACTGCCGCCCGGTGGTGGACGACTCGGACGTCCTCGAGCTCGAGGGGTCGCGCCACCCGGTCGTGGAGCGGCGGGTCTCGGGCGAGCCGTTCGTCGCCAACGACCTCACGCTGGACTGCACCCGCTCGCAGCTGATCGTCCTCACCGGGCCGAACATGGCGGGGAAGAGCACCTTGCTCCGGCAGGTGGCGCTCACCGTGCTCCTCGCCCAGGCCGGAAGCTTCGTCCCGGCAACCCGGGCGCGCATCGGACGGGTGGACCGGATCTTCACCCGCGTGGGCGCCTCGGACGACCTGGCGCGCGGGCAGTCCACCTTCATGGTCGAGATGGCCGAGACCGCCGCCATCCTCCACCACGCCACGGACCGGAGCCTGGTGATCCTGGACGAGATCGGCCGGGGCACCTCCACCTTCGACGGCCTGTCCATCGCCTGGGCGGTGGCCGAGTACCTGCACGACGCGATCGGCGCCCGGACGCTCTTCGCCACGCACTACCACGAGCTGGTGGAGCTGGCCCGGACCCACGCCCGGGTGCGGAACTTCTCGATGGGCGTGCGGGAGTCGGGAGGGAAGGTGGTCTTCCTCCGGACCGTGGTGGAGGGTGGGGCGAGCAAGAGCTACGGCATCGAGGTGGCTCGGCTCGCCGGATTGCCGGGAACGGTGCTCCGCCGTGCGCGCGAGGTGTTGCGGCGGCTGGAGACGGAGGGCGCTCCGCGGCCGGGGACTGTGGTGGTGGACGAGGCGCAGCTGCCGCTCCGGCTGGAGGACGGTGGCGCCCCGGGGTACCTGCCCGAGGACGTGACGGCGGATGCGCCGTCGGTGGAGTCGGAGGTCGTGGAGGCGCTTCGAGGCGTTTCCCTCGACGAGACGACGCCGCTGCAGGCCCTGCAGCTTCTCGCCCGGCTGCAGAAGGACTTGAAGGCGGGCTAAGGCTCGAGGGCCGTGTTCGAGCGGACGGTATCCGAGCATGGGCGGTTGCGCCCTGGTTTTTCTTCTCGGTCTTCCTCTTGCTCGCCTGGCACTGGGCGCGCCGCGTCGTCACGACTCTCGGGGAGAAGAGCTCGCGCTGGTCCGACGTCTGGCTCGTCGCCGGCGTCGTGCTTCACGTCAATCGACCCCCGCCCGCTCCAGAACACGCGCTGACGGCACGGCTCCAGCGGCGAACCAGCCAGGCGAGGCCGACCAGTGCTGCCATGAGCCCCGCGGCGAGCGCGGATCCGGCGAGGCCGAAGATCGGAAGGACGGCCCAGGTGAACCCGTAGATCCAGGCGCATCCCCCGTCCATCAGAACCATCGTCGAAGGGATCAGCATCAGCCCAACCGAAGAGACCAGCCCACCGACCACCGCGGCGATCGCGATGGGCGAAACGCGCTGGCCGTCCCGCACGCGACAGGAAAGCTCGGCCGAGGGTTCCAGGAGGGCGGCGAAGGTCGGGAGGTGCACGACCGCGAGCACTGCGCCCGAACAAAGGGCGATCGGCACA
>DASXGF010000370.1:0-6478 GCA_036489275.1 Myxococcaceae bacterium
CCAGGTCACCGTCGTTGTCCACGTCGACGTAGACGTAGGACCCGGTCGGGACGTGGTCCTCCAGCCCGAACTTCCGGGTCTCCTCCTTGAAGCCCTTGCCCTTCTCGTTCCGGTAGAAGGTCGCCGACACGCTCCCTGGCCGGAGCCGCGAGCCCTGGGCAACGTAGAGGTCCTGCCAGCCGTCGTTGTCCAGATCGGCGAACCGCGCGTTCCAGCTCCATCCGCCGAAGCCGGCGTGCCACTGCGAGGTGATGTCGCGGTACGTCTTCTCGCCTGGCGTGTAGAGGAGATTGGTGTGCTTCACCGAGGGGATCTCGTCGGCGTAGGTGACGTCGGAGGTCTCATGGTCCATCGGGCTGAGGGCGATGTCCGCGCAGACGTCCTTCATGCTCGTGAAGTCGGCGGGGATCTTCGCGCACTCCGCCATGATCGCCGCCTTGTCCGCTCCCAGCGCCGGCAGCCTCGCAAGCACGCGGAACCAGTGGTGCGCCGTGACCACGCAATCGCGGCGCTGCAGCGCATCGCTCAGCGCCATGCAGGGCTCGATGGAGTTCAGGTTCCGCGCGTCGATGGACGCCACCTGGAAGCGCGCCGCCTGGTCGCACCGCGTACGCTCGGCGAGATCGGGGTAGATCTCGCAGCTGCTCACCGGCGCGGCGAGAGCCTTGGCCATCTGGCTGACCGTGCCCATCGCGATCTGTGCGAGGTACAGCTCGTCCTTTCCGTCGTTGTCGAGGTCGGCCGCGTCGGCGGACATCGTCGTCGTCGTGGAGAGCGGGATGGGGCTCTCTGCGCCCTTCAGCGGCCGCAGCTTTCCGTGGTCGTTGAGGTAGGTGCGGTCGGGCTCGTCGAAGTCGTTGCCCACCACGAGGTCCGGCCAGCCATCGCCGTTCAGATCGGTGAAGAGGAGGGTCAGGGTGTCGCCCTCGGGTCCGGGGAGCGCCTCGGGGGTGAACTTGCCTCCGCCGGCGTTGTGCCAGAGGCGGTTCACCGCCGGCGCCGGGTAGAAGAAGCGCGGCTGGGACGTGCTCGCGCCTGTCACCACGTCGATCCACCCATCGCGGTCGACGTCGGCGAAGGCCACCGCCGTGACCGCCGTCTCGTCGAACCGCGGCAGCTCGGCATGGGCGGCGCCGGAGTAACCGCCCTCGCGGTTGAAGAGCACGTGGCAGCCGTGCATCCAGGTGCAGAAGAAGAGATCGAGCGCTCCGTCACCGTCGAGGTCCTGCAGGGCGACGACCGAGACCATCCAGTCGCGCATCGCCGGGAAGTCGATCTCCTGACGAGCGAAGCGCCCTCCGACGTTCACGTAGAGCAGCACGCCCCAGTTCGTGCCCACCACCAGGTCCTGCCACCCGTCGCCGTTCACGTCGCCCGCGGCCAGCCCACCGATGTGCATCGGGCCGGGCTGCATCACCTGGTACGGCCGCGGCATTGGCAACCGGTCGAGGCCGATCTCCGCGCCCTCGATCCGGGTGAAGGCCTTCGCCGCGGTTCCCGCGTGGGCCGGAGCGAACGGAGCACCCCACAGCTCGAGCGCGCCGTCCCCGGCGATCCGGGCGGATGCGGGGAGGGCCGGAGCCAGCCCGTTCAGCTCCGCCGCGCTCTTGCCCTTTGGTAAGAGCAGCGTCTGCGGAGCGGGCGCCGGAAGGCTGCTCAGCACGCTCGCCGCTTGCTGGATGGTCCGGATGTCCTGCCAGCGCGACGCGAGCCCCGCTATCCCGCCGGCGACGATGCCCAGGATCATCACCGCCGCTCCGGCCACCGCGGCGACGCGCCAGGAGAGCGTCGTACCGATGAGACTCCAGGGGTAGACGCTGTAGAGGGCGAGGGTCACCAGCAGCGTCGCCACCACGTAGGTGGGCACCCCGGCGTTCCACAGCACGGCACAGACCACGACGTCGAAGGCGATGGGGACCGGGAGCAGCGTCCCGAACACCGCGACCAGCACCAGTACCGCCGCGTTGGGAAGCAGCCCGTCGACCTGGGCGATCTGCGCGACGCGCGTCCAGGGAAGCAGCTCCACCATCGCCGCGCCCAGCAGGCCGGCCAGGACCATCAGGGGCAGCGAGATGCGAAGCACCGTCCAGAGGTTCCGGGCGTAGCGGAGGAACACCCAGCCCATGGCGGCGAAGAAGCCCTTCGGCGCGTCGCCCGCCGGGGTGAGGAAGGCCTGCGAGACGCTGCCCAGGAGCGACTCGGTCCACTGGAACAGCTTCAGCCCGGGGAGCCTGGACTTGGTTTCCACCGGGCGGCGCCATCCGGGACGCTCGGCCAGCTTCGACAGCTGGGGGACGACGAGCAGCACCATCACCAGGCTCATCGCGACCTTGAGCGCGGCCAGGTACCAGGGGAACAGCGTCAGCACCATCCCCAGCACGATGACGTTGAAGCTCGGCGAGGCGAACATTGCACCGAGCGCGACCTCGACGCTGCTCCCCGCTCTGAGCATCGCCTGGCCGATGGGCGCCGCGCAGTTCACGCAGACGCCGAGCGGCGTGCCGATGAGCAGGCCCTGCACCGAGCCAGCGAAGCGCCCGCCGCGCCGCCGCGGCAGGAGCGGGACCAGGGTGAGGAGCCCCGCGGCGAGGAGAACGCCGAAGGTCATCCCCTGCTTGTTGGTCACCGCCCACTCGGCCGCCACCCACAGGACGCGCTTGCCCTTCTCGTCGGAGCGCGGCTCGGGAAAGTGGCTCTCGAAGCCGAGCGGCGTGGAGAGCGCCTCGTCGGGATCCGCTCCGGCCTTGCTCTGGAGCGACGGATAGCGGGAGCCGAGCCAGAAGACCCCGCAGATCGCTGCGATGATCAACAGGGTGATGGCGACGCGAGCGTCGAGCCATCGCCGCAGCGGCGGGCGCTGTTCGACGGCGACCGTTTGCATCGGGATGACCTCCCTCGTCGACGGCTGAACGGCGCGCGACTCTAGACGTGCCGCGCCAGAAGGGCCAACCACCCCGCGAACGCGGGGCGGAGCAGCGCTCAGGCAAGCACCCCAGGCCGCGTGGTGGCGCAGCGCGCCGCGGACCGAAGCTCGTTGCCAGCGCACCGGTGACCGGTCAACACTGCCCCGTGATGGCGTGGCGGCGGATTCGCACGATGGGCTCGCCCTGTGCGGGGCTGCTCGTGTGCATCGCTGCGGCCGGGTGCGGGAGCTCCGTCTCGCCGGTCGCGGACGCCGGGCCCCCATTCACCGCCGATCTGACCACCGGCAAGTTCGGAGACCCCCTCCCCTCGGTCACGCCCGACGAGCGAGCCAGCTTCCTGGACGGCAAGGACGCCTTCGGCAAGCAGGAGGACGTCGGCAGCGGGCTGGGCCCGGTCTTCAACCAGCCGCTCTGCACCCAGTGCCACGACTCGCCTCCCGCTCTCGGCGGTACCAACCAGCGCCTGGAGACCCGCTACGGGCAGCGTCTCCCCGACGGAGGGTTCGACCCCCTCACCGAGAAGGGCGGCACCCTCCTCCACGACCACGGCATCGGTCCGGTGCCGGGCTTCAACTTCGTCGCCGAGGTGATTCCCCCGGAGGCCAACGTCGTCACCGCGCGGAGGACGCAGCCGGTGTTCGGCCTCGGCCTGGCGGACGCGACGCCCGACCCGACGTTCGTCGCGCTCGCGGCCACTCAGGCCCGGGACGCTCCGGGGCAGGCCGGCCGGGCGGCGATGGTCATCGACCTCGGGACCGGCCAGAAGGCCGTCGGTCGCTTCGGCTGGAAGTCCCACGTCCCCACCCTCTTCCAGTTCTCCGGAGATGCCGCGCTGAACGAGATGGGCATCACCAGCCCCCAGTTCCCCGACGAGGTCTGCCCCCAGGGCGACTGCTCACTGCTCGCCTTCAATCCGGTCCCCACCCTCAACGATCCCGGCGGGCACGACGTCGCGCGGTTCACCGCCTTCATGCGGTTCCTCGGCCCGCCACCGGCGCCGGTGCTGGAGGGACAGGTGAAGCGGGGGAGCGAGGTGTTCGCCACGATCGGCTGCGCGACCTGCCACGTCCCGACGCTCATCACCGGTCCGAGCGCGAACCCGGTGTTCGATCGCGTCGCCTACCACCCGTACTCGGACTTCCTCCTCCACGACATGGGCTCGCTCGGAGACAGGATCGACCAGGGAGACGCCCGGGGGCCGGAGATGCGCACCCAGCCGCTCTGGGGACTGCATTTCCAGAGTCGAATGCTGCACGACGGGCGCGCCACCACGTTCCCCGCGGCCATCGAGGCCCATGACGGACAGGGGGCCGATTCCCGCGACCGGTTCGCCGCGCTCGGCGCGGACGACCGTGCCGCCCTGCTGGCGTTCCTCGACGCGCTCTGATCACTTCGCCTCGAGCTCACCGATCAGCTTCCGGGCGTCGGCGTCCTCGGGGAACGGGCGTCCGAGCTGGAGGGCCGAGCGCAGTGCCGCGAGCGCGAGCTCCGGCTTTCCCTCCAGCTTGCTCGCGAGGCCCAGATAGTAGCGGAGGGTGGGATCCTCCGGCGCGCCGCGCACGGCGAGCTCGAGGGCCTGCACCGCGCGGGTGGGGTCCCCGGAGGTCTTGAGCGCCACGCGACCGATCGCCCCGAGAGCCTCGGGCTCGAGCGGACCGTCGAGCTCCAGCCCGTGGACCAGCGCCACCGCCCGCCGGGACGCGTCCGCATCGCCGCGCTCCAATAGCATCACGGCCAGCTCGGCCGCGCCGAGGTGGTGATCCGGTTGCCTCGCCACGAGGGCCTCGTAGGCCGAGATCGCTCCGGGCCGGTCCCCCAGCGCTGCCTTGCTCCTGGCCACGCGGAGCATGAGCTCCGGATCGCCGGGGAAGCGGGCGAGTCCCTGTTCGCAGGCCTGCAGCGCCTCGCCCGGCCGATCGAGCTCGAGATAGAGCGTGGCCAGGTCGTCGGACGGCCGCGGCGAGCCGGGCGCCGCGGAGAGCATCCGGCGGGCAGTCGCCTCCGCCCGGGCAGGCTGGTCCGCCTCGAGGTAGGTCCGGGCGGCGATCGGCAGCGGGTACTCGAAGCCGGGGTCTGCGTCCACCAGCGCGACCAGGCGATCCGCCCCCGTGAGGCGGTCGTACCGGCGTGACCAGACCGCGACGAGGTTCGTGACCGCGCGGTGGGAGCGGGGGGAGACCGCGAGCGCCTCGAGGAGGCGAGCCTCGGCGCCGTCGAGGTTCTTCCGGGCCTGGTCGACGACTCCCTCCATCCACGGGCCGAGCCAGCTGCCGGGATGGTCGTGGCGTGCCTGGGCGGCCAGCGCCTCTGCGGCAGCCCAGTCCTGGCGACGGAGGTCGTTCCCCAGGTCCCCCATCAGCGGGCCGAGCTTTCCAGGCCACCGGTCGGCGCGGTCCGGGAACCCTTCCTTCGGCGTCAGAGGCCCGGCGCCCGGCCGGGGCGTGGTGGAGGAGCGCTCGGCGACCAGCGACGGATCCTCCCCAACCTTGGCGATGGCTTCCTGGAGGACCGCGGTCGCCGCCGTCTCGCCGCGGATCCGCCGCTCGGCGTGAATCTTCGCCACCCACGCCTGGACGTCGCGTCCGTCGGCCTCCAGCAGCCGGGTCGCGTCGATCAGCGCGCCCTGGTGTTGCCCGATGCCGTCCCGGAGCCGTGCGCGTTCACGGCGCGCCTCGGTGTCGCCGGGGGCCGTCTCGAGCAGCCGGTCGAGGGCGAAGAGCGCCTCCTCGATCTGGGCAGCGTCGCTCCGCACCCGGGCCAGCCCTCGCCACCCCTCGGGCCGATCCGGCTCCAGCTCGGAGAGGGACTGGTAGCCGAGGAACGCCTCCTCGACGTTGCCTCGCCGCAGCTCGAGCCGGGAGAGCAGCTCCCGCGCCTCGCCGAGCCGCGGATCCCGGCGCAGCGCGGAGCGGAGCGCGGCGGCCGCCTCGTCGGGACGCGCGGCGAGCTCCTTCGCGCGGGCGAGGTCGCGTCGCGCGAGCGCGCGGGACAGCGGCGCCCGGCCGAGCCGCACGAGGGCGACTCCCGCTCCGCCCAGGAGGACGAGCGCGATCAGCCAGGGAATGAGCCTTCGAGTCGGGCGGCCCGTGAACCCTCCTACTCGCCCCGCCGCACGACGCGGTACCTACCTGGCCCGAACGCGCCCGTCATCTCGCTGGTCTCACCGTCCGGCCAGACCACGTCCACCGAGGTGACCTGCTTCCAGTCTCCGAGGCCGAAGCGGGCCACCAGCGGATCGTGCGACTGGTGGCCGCCGCTGGCCTTGATGTCCCGGATCTGGAGCCTGCCGTCGGCGGAGTGGATGCGGACCCTGGCCCCCACTCCCCAGCGGTTGAGCGTTCGCCGGTCGTCGAGGCGGAACTCCATGCCGGGGCCGGCGGGCTTCTCGTTGCGCCACATCACCGGGGTGAGCTGGAAGGGATAGGTGACGATGTCGAGATCGCCGTCCTCGTCGTAGTCGATGAAGAGCGATGCGGCCGTGGGGAGGTGGTCCTCGAGGCCGGCCGCGCGGGTGACCTCCTCCATCCTGGTGCCGCCCTGGTTGCGATAGAGCA
>DASXGF010000481.1:0-2487 GCA_036489275.1 Myxococcaceae bacterium
AGAGCATCACCGGCGCGTGGTCCGCCATGTTCCGGAAACGGGCCTCGCTCTCCTCCACCTTCTTCCGTGCAACCACTTCTTCGGTGACATCTCGCCAGGCGATGGCGACGCCCTCGTCGACCCGGGTGATCTGCAGGGCGAGCCACACCCCGGGCCCGTACCGCTCGCCGGGACCCTGGTACGGATACTCCTCCTCGACCACCGGCTCGCCCGTCTCCCAGACCTGCCGGTACATCGCGAGGAAGCCGCTCTCCTCGGCATTGGGGAACACCTCGGTGATGAGGCGGCCCTCGTAGTCCCCTCTCGCGAGCCCCGCGTAGCGCTGCCCCACCGCATTGACGTACTCGACCCGGAAGTCGGTCACCGCTCCGTCCGGCCCGTGCACCGGGACCAGGAAGCCGAACGCGTCGAGCATTCCTTCCACCGCGTGGCGGAATCGGCGCTCGCTCCGGCGTACCGTCGCCTCGAGGGCCCGCTCCCCGGTGATGTCCTGCGAGAGCGCGACGAAGCCCCGGACGCGTCCGTCGGGAGCCACGTCGGGAGTGAACGTCGCACGCACGTGGATGGTCGGCGCCCCCTGCCGCTCGACCGGGGCCTCGAAGGTGACCGTCTGGCCCTCGAGGGCGGCCCGCACGTGGGGGCGAATCCGGGCGTAGGTCTCCTCGCCCATGACCTCACGCAGGGTGCGGCCGTGGATCTGAACGCGCGGGCGGAAGTAGTGGGTCTCGTAGAAGCGGTTGCTGAAGACGTACCGCTCCTCGGCGTCGACGTAGACGAGCGCAGCGGGCACCGTGTCCAGGACCAGCCGCAACCGTTCCATCTCGCTCGCTGGCCCGCTCCCCCCCTTGGAGCGCGCTGCAGATGGATCCACACCCGGACGTCCCTCGGAGAACGGCGACATCACGACGGAGTGTGTCAGGACCGCCCCGGACGGGAGGACGGGCGGAGAGTGTTCCGCCGTGCTGCTGCTCGGGACCCGACAGTCGGAGTTGCCTGGAGATCAGCGCGACGGCTCCTCGTCGATGAGATCCGGCAGCGTGTCCAGCTCCTCCAATGATTTCCGCTCTGCCGGTACCCCGAGGAACACGGTCACGAGGGCGGCGAGGAGCATCAGGGCGGCGCCGAGCGCGTCTCCGAGCGCGACCCGGACGCGGCTACCCGAGGCGATGAGCACGCCGAACAGCGCCGGAGCGAGCAGCCCGCCGACGGCCGTGCCCACCGCGTAGAAGAGCGCGATGGCCAGCCCGCGCATCGCGACGGGGAAGAGCTCGGAGACCGTGAGGTAGGCCGCGCTCGCCGCGGGCGAGGCGAAGAAGAACACCGCGCACCAGAGGAGGGTCTGGGTCTCGGCGGTGAGCAATCCGCGGGCGAACGCCCATCCGGTGGCGAGGAGCAGGAGCCCGGACACGCCGTAGGTGAGGCCGATCATCCAGCGCCGGCCGACGGTGTCGAAGAGGTGCCCGAGCAGCAGCGGTCCGGCGAGGTTCCCGAGCGCGAAGGGAAGCAGGTAGAGGCCGATCCGGTCGGCCGGAACTCCGTAGAACTTCCCCAGAACCAGGCCGTAGGTGAAGAAGACCGCGTTGTAGGCGAAGGCCTGCGCGATCATCAGCGTGAGGCCGAGGAGCGCGCGACGCCGGTGCCGGCGGAAGAGGATCCGGGCGATGGAGCGGTAGTCGAGACCTTTTCCCGGCTGTAGCCGCAAGGTCGCCCCGGGGGCGGCGAGCTCTCCATGGCGGTCGCCGATCTCCTCCTCGATGGTTCGCACCAGGCGCTCGGCCTCCTCCCGGTGCCCGTGGAGCAGAAGCCAGCGCGGACTCTCGGGCACGTGCCGGCGGACGAGGAGGATGGAGATCCCGAGCACCGCGCCGAGACCGAAGCAGACGCGCCATCCGAGCCAGGGTGGGAGCACGTGCGGATTGAGGAGCACGAGGGTCGAGACCGCTCCCAGCGCCGTCCCGCCCCAGTAGGTGCCGTTGATTGCGAGATCCGCGCGTCCGCGCACGCGGGCCGGCAGCAGCTCGTCGATGGCCGAGTTGATGGCGGCGTACTCCCCGCCGATGCCGGCGCCCGTGAGCGCGCGAAACAGGGCGAAGGTGAGGAAGCCGGTGGAGAGCGCGGTGAGCAGCGTCGCGACCAGGTAGACCGTGAGCGTCACGAGGAACAGTCGCTTCCGGCCGACGAGATCCGTGAGCCGGCCGAACACCAGAGCGCCGAGGATCGCGCCGCCGAGGTAGGCGGTCGCCGCCGCGCCGATTTCGGGCTCGGTCAGGGCGAGCGTGTCGGGACGCACCAAAGCTCCGGCCACCGCGCCGACCAGAGTGACCTCGAGCCCGTCGAGGACCCAGGTCACCCCGAGCGCGATCACCACCCGCCAGTGCCAGGCAGACCAGGGCAGCCGGTCGAGCCGGGCCGGGATGTCCGTCTCCACGAGGGCCGGCGCGTCCATCCAGTGAGCAATCTGGACGTGGTCGAGGGAGACCGGAACCC
>DASXGF010000507.1:0-18842 GCA_036489275.1 Myxococcaceae bacterium
CTGGTCGATGATGTAGCGGACCTGCACCGAGGGCCTGGGCCCGGTCGCGACGAAGATGTTCCCGAACTTGTACCGGGGTCCGGGCACGCAGACCAGCCGCACGCGCGCGGTCTGGTCGGTCGTCTCGACGAAGACCTCGCCGCGGACGTCGGCCTCGGCATAGCCCAGCTGCCGGAGCGTGCTGAGCACCTCCCGCTTCACGCCTTCCCAGGCAGCCTCCCTGAGGATCTCGCCGACCTTCACCGGCACGGCGCGGCGGACGCGCTGCTGATAGTCCGGCGGGAGCTCGTCCAGGCCCTCGATCTCGATGGCGCTGATCCGGGTCGGCCTGCCCTCGCTGACCTGGACGGTGAGGGCGACTCCATCCTTCTGTTGCTTCACGTCCTCGCTCACCACCTGGGCCTGGTAGAAGCCCTGCGCCTGATAGAACCGCTCGATGCGTCGCAGGTCCGCCTGCCAGGCGATGGGGTCGAAGTACGGGGTCGGGGCGAAGGGCCACCAGGAGGGCCCGGTGGTGAGGAGCCGCTCCTCGATGTCCCCCGCGGAGACCTGCTTCGTCCCCTCGATCTTCAGCGAGCGGATCGGCGGCTCATCCGGAGTCGGCTGCTTCCCCGCGCAGGCGCAGAACACCAGTGCGAGCAGCGCGCCGAGCCGCTGGCCCTGGCCCCGGCTCATGCTCCGGTGAGTCTGCCCGCGGCCTGGGTCAGCGTGCGGAGCCGGGCGGTCGCCTCTCGCACGTCGTCCCGGCCCTCGAGATCCTCCACCGGCGCCGAGATGCGGTACGCCCAGTTGGCGTCGCCGAAGGAGCCGGGGAGGTTGATGCGCTCGGTCTCCCCGAGCACGTCCTGCCAGGGCAGCACGCACAGCCGCGACGCTGCGTTCTCCGCCGCCGCCAGCAGGCCGAGGTGGACCTCCTGAGTGAACCGGTCCGGGGGCGCGCGCAGCGCCGCGAACTCCGGCCAGGCCTTGGCGGCCGCGGCGCGCTCGGCGTCGTCCAGCGCCTCCCACCACTCGCGGATCGTCTCGGTGTCGTGGGTACCGGTCGTGACCAGCGACACCTCGGGAAACTCGTGCGGGTTCCGGTAGATCTTGTCGTCCTTCTCCCAGCGCAGCACCCGGTAGCCGGGGATCTGCAGCTCGGCCAGCGTCTTCCGCACGAACGGCGGGATGACGCCCAGGTCCTCGGCCACGATCCCGCTCCCCTCCGAGAGGAGCCGGAAGATGCGCGCGCCGAGCTGCTGCTGCACGGGCTCCTCCGCGGGGAGGAAGCGCCCCTTGGGTGTCTTCTCGTCCCGGATGTACTGGCGGAAGTAGCCCACCGCGTGGTCCACCCGGCGCAGGTCGTAGTCGGCCGCGGCGTGGAGCGCCCGGAGCCGGAGCCAGCCCCAGTCGTCCTTCTCCATGGCCTGGAAGTCGAAGTAGGGGAGGCCCCAGTCCTGGCCGGTGTCCGAGAACTCGTCGGGCGGAACGCCGAGGCGCGCGTCCCGGCGCAGGTAGCGGGGGTTGGCCCAGGTGTCGGCGCTGTCCTGACCGATGATGAACGGCTCGTCCCCCGCCAGGAGCACGCCCTCCTCGCGGGCGACGGCCCGGACCGCGTTCCACTGCTCCTGGGCCACGAACTGGAGCCAGGCGTGGAAGCGGACCCGGTTGGCCAGCCGATCACTGATGGCGGCGAGGGCCTGCGGCTGCCGCTCCCGGACCCCCCGGGGCCACTCCCACCATGGCCGCTGCTCCTGGTCCTCGGCCATGGCGGCGTAGAGCGAATAGCTGTCGAGCCAGACCGCGCTCTGGCGCTGATAAGCCTCGAAGCGGCCGCCGGGATCCGTCCCCCGCTCCTCGAAGCGGCGGAACGCCGTCCACAGCGCGGCCCACTTCACCCGGATGACCGACGGATACTTCACCCGGTGCGCCCTGCGGGCCTCCTCCAGGAGCCAGCGTTCCTCCTCGGAGAGGGTCGACACGCCGCCCGCATCCCGGTACTCGGGGACCGCATCGAGATGGATGAACAGCGGATTCAGGCCGAAGGCGCTGCGGGTCGCGTAGGGGCTCACGTCGCCGCGGGCGGTGGGGAGCAGGGGCAGCACCATCCACAGCCGCTGGCCGGCGCCGCGCAGGAAACGGACCCACTGCTCGGCCGCGCCGAAGTCTCCGATCCCGAAGTCGTCCCGGCTCCTGAGCGAGAACAGGGGGAGGAGCACGCCCGAGACGCGACCGGTGTCGAACATGGTCGCCCGAATCTGCACCGAACGCACCTCGACGCAATCGACCTCGCGCCGGACCTCAGGGCGCGGCCGGGACAGTGAACATACCCATGGCCCCGGGAAATCCGCTTCCCCATTCCTTCTACGAGCGACCGGCTCGCGTCGTCGCGCGCGCCCTGCTCGGCAAGCTGCTGGTCCACGGGGCCCGGGTGGGGCGGATCGTCGAGACCGAGGCCTACGTCGGCGTGCACGACCTGGCCTGCCACGCCTCACGCGGCCGCACCGCCCGGACCGAGATCCTCTGGGGGCCGCCCGGCCGGGCGTACGTGTACTTCATCTACGGGATGCACTGGTGCTTCAACGCCGTGACCGGCCCCGAGGGGCGCCCGTCGGCGGTGCTCGTGCGAGGGCTCGAGCCGGTCGCCGGCTTCGACGGCCCGGTCCGGCTCGACGGCCCGGCCCGCCTCTGCCGTGCGCTGGACATCACCGGGGCCGACAACGGCCTGGACCTCGCCACCTCCGGGCTGCGCATCGTCGACGCCCCGGCCATCGCGGGGCGGGCGGTGGAGCGCGGGCCGCGCATCGGAGTGGATTATGCCGAGGAGTGGGCCGAGCGACCGCTGCGCTTCTGGGTGCGGGACAGTCCGGGGGTGAGCCGGGGACGTCGGTCCCGCGCCATACGATGACCTTCCCATGGCGGACCCTCGTCAGACGAGTGGCGCGATGGACGATGTCGTCGAGTTCGACTTCGAGGTTCCCCAGTGCAGTCACTGCGGGGTGAGCCTCCTGACCCGTGACCAGCCCGAGGCCAGCCTGGTCGTGGCGCCGGATGGATGCGTGCTCCACTGGTTCTGCGCCTACCCGGAGGGGAGGAGCGGCGAGCGCGCCCCGCCGGCGCTCCCCCGGTGCCCGTCGTCGCACGAGCACCTGGACGTCGGCTGGTAGGGGCCTGGCCGACCGGAGCGGTGTTCCCGGGGCGGCCGGTGATAGACGGAGCGTCGGTTCACCTGACTGGAGCACCCCCGTGCGCCTCCGTCTCGCCCTCCCGAGCTTCCTCGCCGCCCTCGCCCTCGTCGGCTCGCCCGGCTGCGAGAAGAAGCAGGCCCCGGCCGCGTCACAGAGCGCAGCGCCGACGACCGTGCAGCCCACCACCGGTCCCCTGGTCATCGGGACGGTGGGTGCCCTCACCGGCCCCGAGGCGCACTTCGGCAGCGAGAGCCAGAACGGGGCCCAGCTCGCGGTGGAGGAGGTCAACGCGGCGGGAGGCGTCCAGGGGCGCCAGCTGGTGATTCGCTCCTACGACTCGCAATCCCGTCCCGAGGAGGCGGCGAACGCGATGACCCGGCTGGTCACGCAGGACCGGGCGCTCTTCGTCGTGGGCGAGAACCAGAGCAGCCTGAGCCTGGCGATGGCGCCGGCTGCCGCGCAGGGCCAGGTCCCGATGATCGCCCCGTCGTCGACCAACCCCCGGGTCACGACCGAGGGGGGACCGTACGTCTTCCGGGTGTGCTTCACCGACACCTTCCAGGGAGAGCTCCTCGCCCGCTACGCCCGCGAGACGCTCAAGGCCGAGCGGGTGGCGGTGCTGGTCGACCAGAAGAGCGACTACGCGGTAGGCCTGGCGAAGGTGTTCGGCACGCGGTTCGGCGCGCTCGGCGGGAAGATCGTCGCCGAGGAGGCGTATGCCAAGGGAGACACCGACTTCCGCTCGCAGCTCACCCGGGCGAAGGGGGCGCGGCCGGAGGTGCTGTTCATTCCCGGCTACTACAGCGACGTGGGCCCCATGGCGCGGCAGGCGCGAGAGCTCGGGATGAAGGCCACGCTGCTCGGCGGCGATGGGTGGGACTCGGGCGAGCGACTGGGCCAGCTCGGCGGGTCCGCGGTGGAGGGCGCGCTCTACTCGACGCACTTCGCGCCCGACAACCCCGGGAGCCGCGTGCAGGAGTTCATCGCCAAGTACAAGGCGCGTTTCGGGCACGTCCCGGACGCCCTGGGGGCGCTGGGCTACGACGCGGCGCGGGTGGGCATCGACGCGCTCCGGCGCTCGGGCGGCGTCGGCGGGCCCGCCCTCCGGGAGCAGATCGCCCGGACCCGCGACTTCGACGGCATCACCGGCCGCATCACGCTCGGGCCCGACCGCGACGCGGTGAAGCCGGCCATCATCGTGAAGCTGCACGACGGCAAGCCGGTGTTCGCCGCCGAAGTGTCTCCCTGACGGGAGATCGACGCTCTGCCGCAGGGTTGCGGCTGACGGCCCCACGGTGGACGGCGCCGGTCGCACCCTGTCCGACCGGCCGCTTGACCTCGGCCCCTCCCCCTGACAGACGTGGGGGCTTCCCATGACGGACGTCACCGTTCAGGACGACCGAGAGCTCCTGGCCCGGGCGCAGGCCGGGGACATGTCCGCGTTCGAGGCCCTGGTGGCCCGGCACGAGGACAAGGTCTACGGGCTCGCGCTCCGGATGACCCGGAGCGAGGCCGATGCCGCGGAGATCACCCAGGACACGTTCCTCTCCGCCTACCAGCACCTCGCCGAGTTCCGAGGCGAGGCCGCGTTCGGAAGCTGGGTGCACCGCATCGCGGCGAACAACGCGCTCATGCGCCTGCGGCGGCAGAAGGTCCTCGACATCGTCAGCGACGACCTCGCCGGACCGGAGTTCACCGACCGGGGCAGCCTCGCCGAGCCGCCGGAGTCGGACTGGAGCCGGCGGGCCGACGACCAGCTCCTCGACGAGGAGCTCGGGCGGGCCATCCAGGTGGCCACCGACGCCCTCCCCAAGGGGTACCGGGAGGTGTTCCTCCTGAAGGACGTGGAGGGGCTGTCCTACGAGGAGATCTCTGAAATGGTGGGGATTTCCGTACCCGCGGTGAAGAGCCGGCTCCACCGGGCCCGGCTGGCGCTCCGGGAGGCGATCGATGCCTTCTACAAAGAAGTGTGAAACCGGAGCCGGTCCCGAGCATCATTGGGGCTGACACGCCTGTCACACATGTTCAACTGCAAGGACTCCATCGACTCGCTGCTCCCCTTTCTCGAGGGTGAGATGTCTCCCGAGGAAGAAGAGCACCTCCGCGTCCACCTGAACGGCTGTCCGCCCTGCGTGGAGTTCGTGCGCACCTACCGCGCCACCTCGGGGCTGTGCCGCAAGGCGCTGGTCAAGTCGATGCCGCCGGAGGTCGCCGGCCGGTTGCGCGCGTTCCTCCGCGCCAAGCTCGAGACGAAGTGAACCTCCGCGGGATGGAGCTCGCGGACCTGTTCCGCGCGCTCGCTCCGCACGGCGCTCCGCCGGTCGCGGTGCGCAAGCTCTTCGCGGCCGTCCACGCCCACGGCGCGGAGACGCTCGAGGACCTCCGCACGACGGAGCAAGTTCCTCGCGCCGTCCGCGACGCGGTGCTCGCGCAAGCGGAGCTGCCGGCGCTCGCCATCGTCGAGCGGCGCAGGGCAGCCGATGGGTTCGTGAAGTACCTCTTCGAGTCCCCTCTCGGCGGTCGCGTGGAGGCGGTGCGCATCCCGCTCTTCGACACGAAGTACGTGGTCTGCGTCTCGAGTCAGGTCGGCTGCGCGCTGGCCTGCGACTTCTGCGCGACGGGCCGGATGGGGTTCCAGAGGAATCTTCTGACCTGGGAGATCCTCGAGCAGGTGCGGCTGATCCGCGCCGAGGCCGACCGGCGGCTCTCGGGCGTGGTCTTCATGGGAATGGGCGAGCCGCTGCTCAATCCCACCGAGGTGCTGCGCGCCGCGCGCGTCCTGGCGCATCCGGCGGGCTACGCCATCTCCGGGAAGGCCATCACCCTCTCCACCGCCGGCTGGGTCCCGGCCATCGACCGGTACGTGCGCGAGGGCCATCCATACCGCCTGGCGTTCAGCGTGACCTCGGCCATCCCCGAGAAGCGGGGCGGCCTCATGCCGGTGGAGCGCACGCACCCCTTGCCCGAGCTGGTCCGGGCCATCGCCGACTACGCGCGGGCGCGGCGCGAGCGGGCCATGGTGGCGTACGTCTGCATCCGGGGCGTGAACATGGGCCGCGAGGACGCCGAGGCCCTCCGGGACGCTTTTGCCGGTGTGCCCATCAAGCTCGACCTGATCGAGGTCACCGACGCCACGGGCCGCTACCAGCCGCCGGACGCCGACGAGCTCGCAACCTTCCGGAATGAGTTGCAGATCCTCGGGGCGCCGGTGGTTCGCCGCTATTCCGGCGGGAAGGACATCGGCGCGGCGTGCGGCACGCTCGAAGCCTCCTCGTACGGGGGAACGCTGATCCCCCCGCCGGCTCGCTTTCCCCGGGTCAATGACCCCGGGTAGAAGACAACCCCGCGTCCGGGGATGACACCGGGCCTAGTTTTCTACACTTCCAACTTTCCAGGGCGGGTGGCAGAGTCCGACGCCCAACACAGCCATTCGCCGTCGGTCTTAGCCGACCCAGGGTCCATCGATGTCGCAGCAACGCAAGCCCGTGCGTGCCGCGCCTGAGCCAGGGAATTCCCGGTCCCATCCCGATCCGCGGACTCCTCGCTCCACCTCTCGCCCGCTTCCCGAGCGCACGACGCCGGCAATCGCCCGCGAGGCGCCGTGGTTCCCCTTCAACGCGTCCTCGGTCCCGCTGAGCCCCGAGGGTCCGCCGTTCGGCCCGAACCGTTTCCTGCTCGGCGCCAACGTGCCCTGGGTGCACTACGGCGTCGACGTCGGCACGTCGGCCTGGCGGCCCGAGGGCGGGCTGCACGCGCATCCCGAGGATGCGGCGCTGCTCCGCCAGGTGTTCGAGCGACTGCGGGCCGATGGGGTGGAGACGGCGCGCTTCTTCGTCCTCGCCGACGGTCGGGCCGGGGTGCGCTTCGCCGATGACGGCACGCCCGAGGCGCTCGACGGCTCGGTGTTCGCGGACGTCGACGTGGCGCTGGAGGCGGCGCGCGGTTCCGGGATCGGGCTTGTGCTGGTGCTCCTCGACTCGGGCTTCTTCGGGCCGGCGAGCATCGTGGACGGGCAATCGGTCCGCGGGCACGCCGACACCGTGCGCGAGCCATCGAAGCGCGCCGCGCTCCTCGAGCGGATCGTCCGCCCGCTGCTCATCCGCCACGCGGACCACCCGGCCGTCGTCGCCTGGGAGGTGGTGAGCGGGGCCGACGCGTTCGTCGCGGAGCACGGTGCGCCGCCACCGCCGGCCCGGGGCGGGCTCCTCGCCTCGCTGCGCCGGATGATGGGGCTCCGCGACCGGGAGGCCGAGGCGCACGCTCCGGTCGCCGCCGAGGAGATGCGGGCGTTTCTCTGCGACGCGGTCACGCTGATTCACCGGCACACCCGGACGCTGGCCACCGCCGGCGTCTCGCGCTGGAGCAGCCTGCCGCTGCTGCGCGGCGTGGGGCTCGACGTGTACGGCGTAGGCTGGCCGGCGGACGAGGCGGATCTGCGCAGCGCGGTGTCGGATCTCAAGCTCGATCGGCCGCTCCTCCTCAGCGCCTTCCCCGGGTCGCATCCCCGGCGGAGCATCAAGACACTGCTCGACGCGGCCCGCTGCTCGGGCTACGGCGGCGCGTTCGTCTGGTCGGTGCTCCGGCACGACGCCGGGTCGGGCTACGACGGCCAGGTGCCGCAGTGGGCCCGGAACCACGGCGGCCAGCTGCATCGGCGCGACGTCCCCGCGCCGACACCGATTCCCGTCGCCGAGCCGCGGGAGGAGACCGCCGAGGCAGAGGCCTCGCCGAACCCGCCGCTCGTGCTGAAGCGGTGAAGGCCGCTCAGGTCTCGGCGTTGTCCAGCCACAGCTCGTCGAAGCGTACCTGCGGCGGGGTGGAGTGCAGACGCAGGCCCTGCACCCGGGGGCTCGCTGCCGCGTAGATGCGCTCGTGGTACAGCGGGATGACCGGGCATTCCTGGGTCACGATGCGCTCGGCCGCGCGCTAGAGCGACATCCGCAGCTCGGGATCGATGCTCACCCGCGCCTCGGTGGTGAGGCGGTCGAGCTCGGCGCTGCGGAACCCCAGCCCGTAGACCGTCTGCGCGCTGGAGTGCAGCAGGAAGTGGAGGAAGTTGTCCGCGTCCGGGTAGTCGGCGATCCACCCCGCCCGGAACGCGGGGAGCCGCCCCTCGCGCGCCCGCTGCCAGAAGTCCGTGGGGTCGATCTCCATGTGCGAGAGCTCGACCAGCCCCGCGTCGACCAGGGGCCGGAAGAGCACTGCGTCCTCGGCCTCGGTGTTGCGGCCCGGGGGGTAGGCCAGCTCGAGCCGGAGGCGCGAGATGCCCGCGTCCCGCATCAGCTGCCTGGCGAGAGCGACGTTGGTCCGGGGCGGCGGCGGTAGCTCGCCGGCGAGCAGCGAGGGCGGGGTGAGGGTCGAGGCGACGCGCGCGCCGGGGTGGAATCGCTCCACCATCCCCACGACGTCGAGGCCCGCGCGGATCCCGAGCCGGACCCGCACGTCGTCGAAGGGCGGGGTGTGCACCTGGAAGCCCATGAACCAGCACGACGGCTGGCTCCCGGCGATGACCTGCTGCGGATCCACCCCCGCGTCGCGCACGTGCTCGGCGTAGAGGCCGCTGACGACGTCCAGCTCGCCGGCCCGCAGCCGGTCCAGCGCGGTCTGGCGATCTGGATGGAAGACGAACTCCAGCCGGTCGACGAAGGGGCGCTCGGGCCGGAAGTACGCCGGGTGGCGCTCGAGCACCACGCCGGTCGGGGCGAGGCTCACCGGACGGTAGGGACCTGCGCCGAGGAACTTTCCTCCGGTGCTCATCCGCGTCACCAGCGTCGCCGGGAGCGTGACCAGGTGGAGGAAGAAGGCCTTCGGCTCCTCGAGGCGAATCTCCAGCGTGGTCTCGTCGAGCACCTCGAATCCGGAGACGTCCCGGGTCTTGCCGGCGAGGTAGTCGCGCGCGCCCTCGACCTCCTTGAAGATCCACTGGTCCGGCGAGTCGACCTCGGGATCCAGCAACCGCTCGAAGTGCCGCTTCACGTCCGGCGAGCGGAGCGGCACCCCGTCGTGGAACGACAGCCCGGGTCGGAGGAAGAAGCGGTAGCTGCGCGCACCCGGCGCCGCCTCCCAGCGCTCGGCCAGCTCGGGGATCATCACCCCGTCCTCCTGGCGCAGGAGGCCGGCGTACATGCTGGCGCCGATCTCCACCATCTGGTTGTCCAGGGTGAAGAGCGGGTCCATGCCGCGGGTGGACTCGAACATCGCCGACTGGTGGATGCCCACCTTCAGCGTCCCGCCCCGCCGCGGCTCGGGGAGCCGGAAGCGGAAGACCTCCGCCTGGAGGCTGGAGGCCTCGCGGGAGAGCTGCTCGACGCTCCGGCTCAGCCCGTCACCGATGCGGAGCACCGTCTGCGCGTCGGCGCGCACCTGCGCGACGTCCTCGGAGATCGCCGCGTCGCCCCGGGTGAGCACGGCGTGGGCGGCGCGGATTTCCTGGAGTGCGTCGGTCAGCCTCCGCACGGCGTCGCTCAGCGCCCGGCCGGTGCGGGCCTGGCCCTCGGCCTTGGCCGACGCCCCCTGCGCCAGGCGGGCCATCTCCTGCGTCTGCCGGACCAGCTCCCGTCCGGCCTCGGCCTGCTCCACCGAGGCGCGGGTGAGCTCGACGATGCGGTTCGCCACCCGGGTGGACGCCTGCACCACGTGTCCGCCCTGGGCCTCGAGCCGCACCGTCTCCGCGACGGTGGCCTCCACCGCGGCGAAGGTGCGCAGCGTGGTCGTGCGAATCTCCTTGAGCGCCGAGGCCGCCCGGTCCCCCAGGGCCACTCCGGCAGTCGCGCGCTCGCGGCCCTCCTGCACGTGGGTCACCACCGCGTCCACCTGCCCGCGGGTCTGCCGGACGATGGCGGCGATCTCCCGGGTGCTGCGCGCGGTGCGCTCGGCGAGGGAGCGGATCTCCTCGGCCACCACCCCGAAGGCCTGGCCCTGCTCCCCGGCCTGCGCGGCGATGATCGCCGCGTTCAGCGACAGGAGGTTGGTCTGGTCGGCGACCTCCTGGATGACGTCGACGATCCGGCCGATCTCCTGGCTCCGGTGGCCGAGCGCCTCGACGATCTCCGCCGCGCGGCGGATGGACTGCTCCACCCGGTACATGCCCTGCACCGAGTCGTTCACCAGCGCCTCGCCACGCTCCGCGGTGCTCGTCACGACCCGCGCCAGGTCGCCCGTCTCTCCGGCGCGGCGGCGCACGGCGTCGATGCCCTCCTCCACCGAGGTGACGAATGCGGCGGCCTCTCCGGCGAACCGCGCCAGCACGTCGCCGCTGCTGGCCACCGCCGAGAGCCCCTCGCTCATGATCTGCACGCGCTCGGTGGTGCCGAGCGCGAACTGGTCCATCGTCCCCAGCGCCGAGGCCACCTGCTCGATCCGCGCGGTCATCTCCGCCAGGGCCGCGGTGGTCTCCTCGGCGAAGGCCGCCACCTGGGTCAGCCGCTCGCCCGCGACCTGGAGCGAGCTGCCCATCCCCTGCACCGAGCCGAGGGAACGGTCCACCGCCGCGCCCTGCCGCCGCGCCGCCTCGAGCAGCGCCAGCGACTGCTCCCCCACGCCCTTCCCGGTGCGCTGGATGTTCCCCGTGACCCGCTGCACCTGGAAGAGGGCGCGGCGGAGCGAGAGGATCAACCGCCGGACGTCCTCCTGGCTCTCTCCGACGCTCACCTGGGTGGACAGGTTGCCGCTGGCCAGCTGGGCGATGACCCGCGCCCGCGCCTCCTGCCGGGAGCGCGCCCAGCGAAGCCAGGTCAGCCAGCCGCCCACCGTGAAGCCGAGGACGTTGATTCCCAGGACGACCGGGTAGAGCACCGGCGGGAAGTGGCCGGGGTCCAGCGCGTCGAGCAGCGCCGCGGTGACCATCCCCGAGGCGATCCCGCCGACCAGCCCGAAGACGAAGAGAAAGCGCTTGCCGCCCATCCGACCCTGGGCAGGGGAGCCTAGCAGCGCCTACCCCGTTTCGAACGGGATGAGCGAAACCTTCACCCCGCTACCCACCCCCAGCAGCTCCTTGGTCTCGCCGGGGAGGTAGACCACCTGGTCGTCGATGCGGACCTGACTGCGCACCGCCCGGAAGCGATTCCGGCCCGACTCCCGCTCCACGGCCACCAGCATGTCCTCGGCCACCTCGAGCGCCAGGTCCTCGGGCGCCACGCGCGCGGTGCGGAACTTGCGAACCAGGGAGATCTCCGAGGTGCGGCACTCGAAGTGCGGACCGCCGTCGAAGGGGTCGACCCGCTCGACGTAGCGAAAGCCGATCCGCTCCAGCATCCGCTGGACTCCTTGCGTCTGCGGGCCGACCTGGCCGAGCACCTTTTGCACCCGCTCCGGGAAGAGGGTGACGAAGATGTCCGAGGAGGGGAACAGCTCCTTGATGAACTCCTTGTTCTGCCGGCTCAGCTTGTCCGCCTCGGAGTAGGTGAGACCGGTGAACCGCTTCCCCACGCACTCCCAGAGGACGCTGCGACCGTCGGGGAGGAGCGGCGGCATCAGCTCGGCCAGCACGCGCTCGCGGAAGTTGCCTCGGTGCATCGCGAGGTACAGGAAGCGCACGTACGAGAGCTGCTTGCCGGGCTTGTCCGGCCCCCCCTGGTGCAGCGGATCCACCACCAGCCCGCCGATCTCCGTGGGGCCCTCGTAGTTGTAGGCGATGGAGAGCACCTTGTGCCGGAAGTGCCGGTCGATGCTCGCCGAGTAGTGCTCGCGCTCGCTGACCTCGTAGTAGATGTGCGGCGCGTCGTAGGTCCCGTGCTGGGCGATGACCATGCTGGTGCCGATGACCGTGCTGGTCCGCGGCTCCTCGAGAACGAAGAGATACTCGCGCTCGAACGGGTCCTTCACCTTCCCGGCGAAGCTCCGGACCGACACGTCGATCAGCCTCTCCAGCGTCTCCTCGTCGTTCGGCAGGTTGACGGTGTTGAGCACCGCCGCGAGCCGCTTGAGGTGGGGCAGATCGCCCTTCTGGACGTCGCGAAGCAGGAGCATCGGGGAAGGCTTCCCTGTAGCACAGCCCGTGGAGGCCACCGTCAGCCTGCTTCCTCCGACCCCCCTGCGATAGTCTCCGCCGCCCCGGAACTGTGGAGAACGACATGGCGAGCATCGGTCGGGTGTGCGTGGTCGGCGCGGGGCCGGCGGGGCTGTCGCTGGCGCGGGCGTTCCTCGCCCACGGTGTCCCCTTCGACGTCTACGAGAAGCACCGGGACGTGGGCGGCCTGTGGGATCCGTCGAACCCGGGGTCACCCATCTACGACTCGGCGCACTTCATCTCCTCGCGCACGCATTCGCACTTCCACGGCTTTCCGATGCCCGAGGACTACCCCGACTACCCGTCGCACCGGCAGGTCCTCGCCTACCTCCAGCGTTTCGCCGACGCCTACGGGCTACGGGAGCACGTTCGCTTCGGCACCGGAGTGACCTCCACGGTCCCCGAGGGCGCGGGATGGAAGGTGACGCTCTCCACCGGAGAGGTCCGCTCCTACGCCTCGCTCGTCTGCGCCAACGGCACCAACTGGCACCCGGTGATGCCCACCTACCCGGGCGTCTTTTCCGGCGAGATGCGCCACACGCAGACCTATCACTCGGCGGACGAGCTCCGCGGCAAGCGGGTGCTGATCATCGGGGCGGGGAACTCGGGCTGCGACATCGCCTGCGATGCAGCCCGGACCGCGGCGAAGGTCTTCCTCAGCGTCCGTCGCGGCTACCACTTCATTCCCAAGCACATCTTCGGGAAGCCGGCGGATGTCTTCGCCGAGGACTCGCCGCCCATGCCGATGTGGCTGCGGCAACGCGTCTTCGGCGCGTTGCTCCGGCTGCTCAACGGCGATGTCCGGCGGCTGGGGCTCCCGAGGCCTGACCACCGCATCTTCGAGAGCCACCCTATCCTTAACACGCAGGTGCTCCACCACCTCTCCCACGGCGACGTCCTGGCGATGCCCGACGTGGAGCGCTTCACGGGAAAGACGGTTCACTTCAAGGACGGCCGCACCGAGGAGATCGACGTCGTGCTCTGTGCCACCGGTTACGACTGGGGCATCCCCTACGTTCCGGAGGATCAGTTCCGCTGGAAGGGGCACCGGCCGGACCTGTATCTCGCAATGTTCAGCCGTGAGAACCCCGGCCTGTACGTGATGGGCTTCCTGGAGACGAACCACGGCGCGTACCGGTTCTTCGACGACATGGCGGACCTCATCGCCCGCGTCGTCTCGACCCGCGCCGCCGGTGGTTCGGCCGCACGCGACGTGAACGAGCTCATCGCCACCGACCGGACGGACCTCACCGGCGGTATCCGCTTCGTCGGCACCGACCGTCACGCCACCTACGTGGACGCCACGGCCTACGGGAAGCACCTCCGCCGGGTCCGCAGGCGGCTCGGCTGGCCGGAGCTCGCCCGCGGTTGCTACGAGCGGCTCCGGACGGCCGGACGGGCGGAAGCAGCGGCCTGAATTGCCGTCGCTGATGCCTGGCCGACGGGTCGGCCGATCCGTCGGCGACTGTACCGCTCCTCGGTGCCCGGCGGTGGTGGACTGGCGTGCGCCATGCCCTCTCTCCCACTGCTCCTCGTCGATGCCTTCACCGATCGCCCCTTCACCGGGAACGCCTGCGCCGTGGTGCTCGACGCCGGCGGGCTGAGCCGGGAACGGATGCAGGCCATCGCCCGGGAGATGAACCAGAGCGAGACCGCCTACGTCCTCGGCGGCGACGGGACGCGATTCGACGTCCGCTACTTCACCCCCGGCGAGGAGATCCCGCTGGCGGGCCACCCCACCATCGCCACCACGGCGGCGCTCGCCGACGCGCGGAGGCTCATCCCCACCGGCGACCGCACCGAGGTCACCTTCGTGCTCCGGGACGGGCCCATCTCCATCGGCTACGAGCTGCCGGTCACCGGGCTCCCCCGGGTGGTGATGACCCAGCGGCGTCCCGAGTTCCGCCAGGTGCTCGACCGCGCCGCCGTCGCTTCCGTCGTCGGGCTGCGGCCGTCAGATCTACTGTCCGACGCGCCAGTCCAGGTGGTGAGCACCGGCACGCCGCAGCTGATGATCCCGGTGGCAAACCCGGACGCCCTCCGGCGTGCGCGCCTGGACATGGCCGCGTACGTGGAGCTCCGGGGCCGGGAGAAGTTCTTCAGCGCGCACCTCTTCGTCCTCGAGGGGGCGACGTCCGCGGGCCGGACCTTCGCCCGGCACTTCGGCGTCCCCCCGGACCTGACCGAGGACCCGGTCACCGGCTCGGCCACCGGCGGGATGGGGGCGTACCTGTTCCACCACCGGCTCGTCCCCGAGCACGACTTCGTCGCCGAGCAGGGCCACTGGATGGGACGACCGGGGAAGGTGGAGGTGCACGTCGAGGGCACCCCCGAGGACGTCCGGTCCGTCTCGGTGGCGGGGACCGCGGTGGTCGTCGCCCGGGGCACGCTCGAGGCGGGCTGACGGGGCTGGCGTGCGCCTGAGATAGAGTCCGACCCTCGGGAGGCCGGGGAATGGACATCGACCAGCTGATGCGGGCGGTGGCCATCGTCCTCGCGGTGACCGCCGTCGCGGTGAGCATCGCCCGCCGCCTCAACCTCGGCTCCACCCTCGGGCTCCTGGTGGTCGGCGCGGCGCTCGGCCCGCACTCGCCGCACCCGCTCCTGGGCATCAGCCACGTCGACGAGCTCCAGGCGGTGGGGGAGATCGGCGTCGTCCTGCTGCTCTTCCTCCTCGGCCTGGACATCCGCCCCTCGCGGCTCTGGGAGATGCGGGGGATGATCGTCGGGCTGGGGACGGCGCAGTACTTCCTGTCCTCGCTGGCGATCGCCGGGGTGCTCCTCCTCACCGGCGTCGGAACGGGCGAGCCCGTGCTGGTCATCGGCCTCGCGCTGGCCATGAGCTCGGCCGCGGTGGCGATGGCCGCCCTGGACGAGCATGGCGACGCGGGCAGCCCGCAGGGACGGGCGACGATCGCGGTGCAGATCCTCCAGAGCTTCGTCCTGATCGCCCTGCTCACCGTCATCCCGCTGCTCGGCTCGACGCCCCGGAGCATCCAGCCGCCGGGGCTGCGGCATACCTCCGAGGTGCTGGGCATCATCCTCGCCATCCAGCTCCTGGCGCGCTTCGTGCTGCCCCGCCTGCTGACGCTGACCGCCGTGAACCTCGGCTCGGGCGCGTTTGCGCTGACGATCATCGCCGCCGTGTTCGGCGCGGCCGCGACCCTGGACAGCGTCGGCGTGTCGATGGCCCTCGGCGGCTTCATGCTGGGGGTCAGCCTCTCCAGCTCCGTCTACGTCGATCAGCTGAAGGTCGCGGTGGACCCGGCGAAGCACCTCCTCCTCGGGTTGTTCTTCATCACCATCGGCATGGCGCTCGACTGGCACGAGGTGCTCGCTGCAGGGCCGGGCCCGCTGCTGCTCCTCCTCTTGCTCCTGGCGGTGAAGTTCGGGGTGGTGACGGCGCTCGGTCTGGCCTTCCGCATCGGCCGCCGCGCCGCGGTGCTCACCGCGGCGCTGCTGATGCCGTTCGACGAGGTGGGCTACGTCGTCCTCGGGAGCGCCCGGGCCACCGAGCTGCTCGGACCCCGCATCTACGCGCTGAGCCTCACCTTCATCTCCGTGTCGTTCGTCGTCTCGCCGCTCCTCATCACCCTGGCCTACCGGCTCACCGCACGGCTTCGCGTGGCGGCGGCTGCCGCGGAAAAGATGCCGAGCATGGCGGGGCGGGTGGTGGTCGCCGGCTACGGCGCCGGCGGGCGCGGGGTGTGCCTCATGCTCGAGGCCGCGCAGGTGCCCTTCCTGGCGGTGGACCAGGACCTCGATCGCCTCCGGCTGGCTCGCCGGTTCGGACACGATGCCCGCTACGGAGACCTGGCAGACCCCAACCTCCTCACCACGGTCGACGTGGACAGGGCGCGAGCGGTCATCGTCGCCGTGCCCGAGTTCCCCAGCGCACGGAGACTGGTGGACGCGCTGAAGCGATTTCATCCACGCGTGCCGACCCTCGTGGCGGTACAGACGCTCGGCCAGCAGGACCACATGCGGCAGCTCGGGGCGGATCACGTGGTGACGCTCTCCGTCGAGGGGACTCTCCGCTTCTCCCGGCTGGTCCTGACCTCCCTGGGAGTGGAGGAGCAGACCACCGAGTCCATCCTCGACGCGATGGAGGCGAACGACTACGCCGCGATGCGCACGGCCGAGCAATCCGCCGGCCCGGTGAGGACGGTCGCGCGGGGATCGGCGAGCTAGGCTGGCGCCATGGTCCGGGGAATCGACCACCTTGCCGTCGCCGCACTCTCGCTCGAGGGCGGCGAGCTCGAGCAGCACCTCGGGGTCTCACTCTCACCGGGCGGGCAACACGCTCGGATGGGGACCCACAACCGGCTCCTCCGGCTGGGCAAGGAGACCTACCTCGAGCTCATCGCGGTGGACCCCGCGGCGGCCCCACCCGGCCGGCCCCGCTGGTTCGAGCTGGACGATGCCGCGATGCGGGCCCGGCTCGTCCGGGGACCGCGGCTCGTGCACTGGGTGGCCCGGGTCGAGACGACCGAGCTCCCGCCGTTGCCATTCGAGGTCGGCCCCTGGGAACGGTTCGAGCGCGGAGACCTCTCCTGGCAGCTCACGGTGCGTTCCGACGGCACGCTCCCCGCAGACGGCGTCGTGCCGAGCCTCATCTGCTGGGAAGGACGCGCCCATCCCGCCGCCCGCCTCCCCAGCCTCGGAGTCTCGCTGGAGAGCCTCGAGCTCGCGCATCCGCGTGCGGCGGAGGTCCAGCAGCAGCTCGATGCCCTCGGGCTGTCGGTGCGGTGCGCGCCGTCGGCCGTTCCGAGGATCCTCGCCCGCATCCGCACCCCGTCCGGGGTCACCACCCTGGACAGCCATTGACTCTCCAGTGACTGGAGGGTCGAGAAGCGGGACCTCACCTCCGGAGGTCTCGCATGTCTTCGCTCCTCTCCCTCGGGCTGCCGGCCGTTCTCGCCGTCGCCGCGCCCACGTCCCCGGCGGACCGGACCGCAATCGAGGAGACGGTCCGCCACTACGTCCGCTCCGGCGATGAGAACGACGCCGCCGAGCTGGAGACCGCCTTCCACCCCACGCTCGGCATGTACTGGGTCGGCAAGGACGGGAACGTCCAGGCACTCGACCGGCGCGCATGGGCCGAGCGTCTGCGCATCGCGACCGCGCGCCAGCCCGCGACCGCCCGGCGCATCGTCTCGGTGGAGGTCGCGGGCGACGTCGCCGTGGCGAAGCTCCACTCGGAGTTCCCCACTCATCAGTTCGACGACCTCGTGACCCTGCTCCGGCTGGGGGGCCGCTGGCGCATCGTGCTGAAGGTCTTTCACCGCCGGGAGCCGGCGGATGCACCGCGTCCCACGGCGGCCCAGGTCGATGCCGAGCGGCAGGCGATCCGCGCGGCCCTGGGGCAGGTGCTCCAGGCGATGGACGGGGGAGACGGTGCGCGCCTGGGCGCGGTGGCCCTCGCGCGGGGGCAGACCTACTCCCTCGACCGCGGGGAGCTGGTGGCGGTCTCGATCCCCGAGTGGCAGGCGCGGCTGGACCAGGCCCGGGCCCAGGGCAAGGCAGCGCCCGCCCGTCGGGAGGTCGACTGGGTGGAGGTGGCGAACGACGTGGCCGTGGCCAGGGTGACACACCGGGTGGGCGAGGAGACGACCGTGGGGTTCGGTTCACTGCTCAGGACTGGCGCCGGGTGGAAGCTCGTGGGAGTGGTCCATGCTCGGCCTTGAGGACGCTCCCATGAACCGCATGCTGCGCATCGGCCAGTTCGCCCGCCGCACCGGGCTGTCGATCCGCACGCTGCGCTTCTACGACGCGGTCGACGTGCTCCGTCCAGTGGAGGTCGACGCTCGCACCGGATACCGCCACTACGCGCTCCACCAGCTCGCCTCCGCGCGGCGAGTGGTCGCGCTCCGTCGCCTCGGGCTCGAGCTGGACGAGATTCGCCGGGCCTTGGCCGGAGCGGTTGCCGAGCGCGAGGTGCTGGTCGCCGCCCGGGCGCGGCTGGAGCGGAGCATCGACCGGCAGTCCACCCAGCTCTCGGAGCTCGACTCCCGCCTGGCGCTGAGCGATCTCACGCTCGCCGATGCGGGGATCGAGGTCCGGCGCGAGCCAGCGCGCTGGGTGGCGGGGATCCGGGATCGACTCTCGGCGGCCTCCCAGGTGGCCGAGCTCTTCCTCGAGCTCCGCCGCGGGCTCGGCTATCCGGGCGCGGGCCGCGAGGGAGTGCTGTGGCATCGCTGCGCCGGGGACCACGGCGGCCTCTCCGCGGAGGCCTTCGTCGAGGTGCCGCGCTCCACGCGCTCCCGTGGCCGTGTCTCGGTGTTCGAGCTCCCGGCGGCGGAGGTGGCCAGCGTCCGCACCGTGGACGACGACGAGCCGGCCGAGCTCGGCTACCGCGCCCTGCGGGCATGGCTGGCCCGCGAGCGGCAGACGCTCCAGGGGGCGAAGCGGGAGATGGCCCTGCCCGCAGACCCTGGCTGGCTGGAGATCGCCTTCCCCTTCCGCACCGTCGCCGCCGGATGAGGTGGAAGCGCGCGCTCGCGGCGCTGCTCGTGCTCGCCTCTGCCCGCGCCGGGGCCGCCTCTCCCGACGGGGAGGTGCGCGAGGTCATCGAGCGTCTCTTCCGCGCCGACGCGCTCGGCTCGCCGGACGCGCTGGGGCAGGCCTTCGCTCCCGGGGCCACCGTTCTCGAGAAGCGGGGGTCTCGA
>DASXGF010000535.1:0-10071 GCA_036489275.1 Myxococcaceae bacterium
CCTGGGGATTCGCCGGCTTGAAGAACCACCTCGGACCACTCGCAAATCTGATGACACCGACCGTCGGCGACGCGAACACGTGGACGCCGGAATTCAAGACCTTCCTCGTGCGCATCGAGAAGGCCGAACCCCTTTCGACGACCTGAGGATCGATCATGCCCATCCAAGGTCTCGAGATCCTCCAGTCCTCCGCCTCGCTCCGCGGTCAGCCCAGCGCGCTCAGGCAGACCCCGTTCCTCAGCAAGTACATCGACACCTCGACCTGCATCGGCTGCAAGGCCTGCGAGGTGGCGTGTCAGGAGTGGAATGACCTGCCGTCGGTCCCCACCCAGCAGGTCGGGACCTACCAGACCCTCCCCTCGCTCCACGCACAGTTCTGGAACCTCATCCGCTTCGACGAGACGGAGGTGGACGGGAACTTCTCGTGGCTGCTCCGCAAGGACCAGTGCATGCACTGCGGCGACCCGGGCTGTCTCCGTGCCTGTCCCGCTCCGGGGGCCATCGTCCAGTACACCAACGGCATCGTCGACGTGAACACGCAGGAGTGCATCGGCTGCCGTCTGTGCGAGACGGGGTGCCCCTTCAACGTCCCGCGCTTCTCGGAGAAGACGGGGAAGATGTCCAAGTGCACGCTCTGCGTGGACCGGACCACGCGCGGGCTCGAGCCGGCGTGCGTGAAGTCCTGCCCGACCGGGTGCCTGCACTTCGGCACCAAGGAGGACATGGTCGCCCTGGGCAATCAGCGGGTCGCGCAGCTCAAGGCCCGCGGCTTCGCCAGTGCCGGCCTCTATGACCCGCCCGGCGTGGGCGGGACCAACGTGGTGACGGTCTTGAAATACGCCGACAAGCCCGAGCTGTACGGGCTTCCGGCGAATCCGACCGTGCCGGCCACGGTGCGTATCTCGAAGAGCCCGCTGCGCTGGTTCGGACTGGTCGCCATTGGCGCGACCATCCTGGGCCTCTTTGGCCACTACCTGAGGTTCGGGCCCCGGACCGGAGGACCCGAGTCCCCCACTCCACCGGAGAAGAAGTCATGACTTCGCCGAGGTCCGTTCCTGCGGGGTTCAGCGGCGACCCGGCGATCCACGCCGCCGCCACGACGGAGGACATCGTCGTCGGGGGACGGCTGGTGCGCTTCCGCTGGACCACGCGAGCGCTCCACTGGAGCGTGGCGCTGACCTTCGTGCTCGCCCTCCTCACCGGGCTGCCGGTCTGGAGCCCCATCTTTGGATGGCTGGCTTATCTGTTCGGCGGGCTCCAGGTCGTCCGGTGGCTCCATCCCTGGATCGGGATCGTCTTCTCGGCGTTCATCCTGCTGCAGTTCATCGACTGGGCGCGCGCGATGCGGATGACGCCGGCGGACAAGCGGTTCATCCGCCTCGGAAACTTCCTCTCGTACATGCGCTGGGAGAGCCACGACGAGGACGTGGGCAAGTACAACGGCGGGCAGAAGCTGCTGTTCTGGCTCAGCTCGCTGGCTGCGCTCGGCCTCCTGCTGACCGGAGTGGTGCTCTGGTTCCCGCAGCTGTTCAGCGAGCCGCTGAGGCAGTGGTCCTGGCTCCTGCACGACATCACCTTCGTCCTCTTCACCCTCCTGATCATCGGACACATCTACCTGGGCATCGTCGAGCCGGGGACGTACACCGCGATGATCAAGGGAACGGTCAGTCGCGACTGGGCCCGGCTGAATCATCCGGCGTGGTACCGCGACGTGACCGAGGGCAAGTCCGGAGCAGGCGAGGACGCCAGGCGGACACGCTAATCGGTACTCGAGGAACCCTCGGTCAGCGGACGTCGACCCGACGGCGACCGGGGCGTGGCGCTTCGCCTGACCCGCGGCCCCGACGGAACTCCGTCGCGATGGCGTCGGTCACCGCGCGTATCGCCGCGATCCGCCGGTTCGCCTGCGGCAGCACGAGCCAAACGCTGTAGCGCTCCTCGACGTCGGGGATCACCCGCACCAGCTCGGGCTCCGCATCGCCCACGAACGACGGGAGCTGGACGATCCCCAGGCCCGCCACGGCGCCCGCCAGCAGCACGTGGTGGCTGTTGGAGAGGAGCACCAGCTCGCCGCCCTCCATCGACAGCCCGGCGAACGGGTGGCGCGTTCCGAGCGGCAGCGAATCCTCGTAGGCGATGAGCGACTCGCCGGCGAGGCCCGTCGGCGCCGGGCGCCCGGCCAGGTACCCGCGCGAGGCGTAGAGCCATAGGCGGAAGTCGGCCAGCTTCCGGCACGCGAGGCGCGGGTCGGTCGGCCGCACCAGGCGTACCGCGAGATCCGCCTCCCCCTTGCGAAGATCCACCTGCGCCCAGCCGGTGGTGATCGTCAGGTGGATGCGCGGGTGCGTCGCCCGCATCGCGTGCGCTGCCGGGACGACGAACGCCTGGGCAAGCGACTCCGTCGTGGCGACACGTACGACTGCCACGCTTCCGGACTGCTCACCGGCGGCGCGCGAGCGCAGCTCGAGCGCGGCCTCCTCCATCCGCTCCGCGGCCTCGAGCACCGACCGCCCTGCCCGGCTCGGCTGGAAGACTCCGGACGAGCGGGTGAAGAGCGACACGCCCAGTCGTGCCTCGAGCGAGCCGATTCGCCGGCCCACCGTGGTCTGGTCCACGCCAAGCGCTGCCGCCGCCCGGGCCAGTGTGCGCCGCCTGGCCACCGCCAGGTAGTAGCGGACGTCGTTCCAGTCGAGCTGGCCATCCAGCGCCCGGAGCTCACCCATGCGCCCCGCCATAGCGCATTCCCCGGGCGCCCGAACGGTGGCCTCGGCTGCGAGCTGCAACTGTGCAGACGCATCGGCACCGGCGCCCGAGCAGCCCCGGTCGCTCCCGGCTAAGCAGCGCTCCATGCGGACGTTGATCATCGGGGCCGGTGCCCTCGGCGGGCTCATCGGCGCCCGGCTCGCCGCGACCGGAGCACGGGTCTTCTTCGCGGTCCGCGACCGCGCATCTGCGGAGCGGGTGCAGCAGGCCGGCTTCCGCGTCTCCGGAGTCGGGGGCCCGGTGGCCGTCCCCGCGAGCGATGTCACCGCGCTCGACGAGGTTCCGGCCGGAGCCGAGCTCGACCTGGTGGTTCTCGCCACCAAGGCCGAGGAGGCCATGGAAATCGCTCCCCGGGCCGCGCGGTGGCTCGCGCCCGGTGGCACCCTGCTCCCGATCCAGAACGGCGCCGTGTCGCGCCTCCTCGCCGACCGCCTCGGCGCGGAGCGCGTGCTGGGTGGGCTCTCCAACCTCGGGGCCACCCTGCACGGGCCGGGGGAGATCGAGCAACGGAACGCCGGCCACCTCCTGATCGGCGAGCTCTCCGGCGGAATCAGCGACCGCGCCACCCGAGTCCGCGACTGGCTCGGCCGCGGCGTCGAGGTGCGAGCGACCGGAAACCTGTCCGGAGCCATCTGGTCGAAGCTCCTCCTGAACTGTTCGGTGACCACGCTCGGTGCGATCGCCGGCCGGACCATGCGGAGTTACGTCGCGACGCCGACCGGACGCACCGTCTTCGATCGCGCCTACGACGAGGCGCTCTCCGTCGCCATCGCCAGCGGCGCCCGGCCGGAGAAGATGATGGTCGACCCCGTTCCGCCGGGATGGAACGGACGCGCCGCCCCGGGCCCCGGGCACGAGGAGTGGCTCGCTCGCGTCCTCGACGCCTACGGCGACCTCAAGCCCTCCATGCTCCAGGACTTCGAGCGCGGACGGCCGACCGAGATCGACTTCATCAACGGCTACGTCGCCGAGCTCGGACGCCGCCTGGCCGTCCCCACTCCGGTGAACGCGGCCATCGTCGAGACCGTCCACGCCATCGAGCAGCGGCGGGTGACGCCCGACCTCGTGCTGCTGGACCCGCTCGCGCGCGCCTGAGCCGGCGCCCGCGTGCGCTTCGGCGCTGAAGTCCTGCCGGCCCCACGCTAGGTTCGCGGCATGCGGATCGCCGCCATCTCCGACATCCACGGGAACATCCGGGCACTCGAGGCCGTCCTCGCCCACGTCCGCGCCCTCGGCGACATCGACCAGATCGTCGTCTCGGGCGACCTCCTCTCCGGGCCGCTCGAGCCCTCCGAGACGGCCGAGGTCCTCCTGTCCCTCGACGCGACGGTCATTCGCGGGAACCACGAACGGCAGCTGCTGGACTGCGCGAGCCGACCCGGCAATGCGAGCGACCAATACGCCTTCGAGCACACCACCGAGAAGCAGCGCGCCTGGCTCGCAAGGCTTCCCGCGACCCTCGAGCTCGCGCCCGACGTGCTGGTCTGCCACGGAACCCCCGAGAGCGACCTGGTCTACCTCTGCGAGGAGCTCGGGACGCCGTTCACTCTCGCCTCGGACCCGGTGATCACGGAGCGGCTCGCAGGAGCCCGGCAGTCTCTCGTCCTCTCCGGCCACTCCCACCACCCGCGCACCGTCCGCCTCTCCACCGGCCAGCTGATGGTCAACGCCGGCAGCGTGGGGCTCCAGGCCTTCACCGCCGAGCACCCGCGGGCGCATCACGTGGAGAACGGATCTCCGCACGCGCGGTTCGTCGTCTGCGAAAGGACGCCCGCGGGCTGGCAGGCCGAGCACCACGAGATCTCCTACGACTGGGACGCCGCCTCCGCGGTGGCCGCACGACATGGCCGTCCCGAGTGGGCGCGGTGGCTCCGCTCCGGCCGGATTTGACGCCCTAGGGGGTCGCCACCTTCCAGCTCGCGTCCGGGTCGTACCGGGTGATGCCCGAGGCAATCTTTGCCGTGCTCTTGCCGAGGTCCTTCTCGAGGACGACGCCGTCCTGGTTGACCAGGAAGGTCATCACTCCGGACGTCCCGTAGGCCGCCGGGTACGCCACGAGCGCGAACCCGCGAGTGAGCTTCCCGTTCTCGCGATAGTCCTGCGCCCCGCCCTCGGCGTGCGGGCCCTGGCCGGTGAGCAGACGAAAATGGTAGCCGTGGTACGGCGCGCTCTTCCCGCGCTTCAGGGTGTATCCCTGACCGACCGCTCCACTCACGGCCGGTCCCATCGGGCTCTCCTGTTCGCCGGGAGACGACGGCCAGTAGAGCCCGTCCCGCTTCCCCGTGCTGCTGAGGAGACGGTCGGCGTAGTGCGGAGCAGACGCGCCGTCGGGGTTCCGGGCCAGGTAGTCGCGCTGGGCCTCGACGTATCCAATGCACGTCTGGATGACGTCGAGCTCGTTCTGGCCCACCCGGCGGGCGAGGATCTCCTGCTCGCCGGCGGCGGTGTCGAAGCTCCACCCCTTCTTCGACTTCACCAGGGGGAGCGGGAATGGCCAGGCGTCGTCGCCGATGTTCAGGGTGCGTGTCGAGTCGTCGGGAGAGGCCAGCGCGTGGCTCTGGTCGTAGAGTTCCACGAACCGGGTGAGCGTCGCGCGGTCCGACACCGGGTCCCCCGAGACGACGAATGCCTTCGCCCGGTCACCGAGGACGGCGAGGACCGGCTTCACCTCGCCCGAGCGCGCCGCGGCCACCAGCGCGTCGGTCGCCGCCGTCGGGTCCGGGTACACCTTCGCGGCCGCGGCGAGCGCGGGAGAGGCGACGACGAGCAGCACGGAGAGCAGCGCCCGCTGGCAGGTCACGCTCATCGCCTGCGCCCTCCACCACCACGAGAAGCTCCGCGTCCCCCGCCCCCGTAGCTCGACGCCCCACGATTGCTCGCCTCACGGGTCTGGGCGCCGCTGCCCATCCCGCCCCAGCCAGGTGCCGACTGCGCCGGCTTGGCCGAGGGCGAGCCGCCGCCCCAGCCCCGGTCGCCGCCGCCGTACCCGGGCGGGGCACTGGGGATGTTCTGCGAGGGTCGAGGCCCGGGGGCGCTCGGACCGGACGGCAGCGTGCTCGGGCCCGCGGGACGGCTGGCCCCCGCCCCCGCCCCGGCTCCGGCCCCGGGTGTGGATGGGAGCGTGCTCGGACCGGTAGGGCGAGTCCCAGCAGCGGGCCCCGCCGGAAGCTGGCTCGGACCGGAGGGGCGCCCACCCGGTGAGCCGGGGCCTCCGACGCCGCCGGGGCCCCCCGGTCCGCCGACCCCCCCGGCACCGCCTGGACCGCCAACGCCGCCCGGACCGCCAACGCCACCCGGACCGCCAACGCCACCCGGGCCGCCGACGCCTCCGGGCCCTCCGACTCCCCCGGGCGGCCGCGGTGGGGGCCGTGGCGGATACGGCGGCCGCGGCGGATAGGGCGGGTACGGCGGGTAGCGCCAGTAGCTCGAGCCGATGGCGAACCCGATGCTGAAGCTGACGGCCGCCGCGCCCACGGCGTACCCCGGTGGGTAGACCGGCGGCGGCGGGTACGCGGGGTAGGCCCAGGTGCCGTAGACCACGGTCGGGCTGTAGACCGGGACGTAGACGACCTGCGGCTGCGCCGGCTCGATGCGGATGATGGTCGTCGTCGTCCCGTCGGTCGCCGCGCCGCCCTGCTCCACCTTCACGGTTTGCTGCGAGGACGACTTGAGGTTCCCCGCCTCCATCGCACGCGAGCGCAGCTGCTGGACCGCGAAGAGCAGCGAGTCCTTCTGCGACCGGTACGCCGTTCCGAGGTCGCGCGCCCAGTCCTGGTGCTCGATGAGCATCTTGAGCACGTCCGGCAGCGCCGCCAGCGCCTTCACGCTCCCGTCCCACGGCTTGTCCTTGAGCGCGGTCTCGAGGTCCTTCCCGGAGAGGCTGGGGTGCGCCTTCATGAACTCCGCCGCCTGAGCGACTTCTTGAGGTCGTGTCGAGGCTTCCAGCACCTGACCGAGGAGCGGATCCGGAAACAGCGCGATCGGCGAGGCGATGGCCTCCAGCGCCTCGGGCGCGAAGCCGCCCTGGCTCGACGCCGCGGCCCCCTGCGCTCCGGCAGCCGGAGCTACCGGTTGCGCGGCCACCGGAGCCGCGCCGGGCTGCTGGACGGCCACCGGCGCGGGCTGCGGCGGAGGCGGTGGAGGGGCCTTGGCGGGGGCGGCCTGCTCCTTCGAGGAGCCGGCGCAGGCACAGATCATCCCCGCGACGACGAGGAACCGCCATGGGGTCATGCGCGCACTCTGCCAAGGAACGCCCCAGGGAGGGTTCCTAAACGCATGAGACCAAGGGGCAACATGCCCCTGACGGGGCTACGGCGAGTTGCTGGCCACCCTCGGGGCGGCGGAGGCCTTCTCCTGGACGCAGGCGTGGTCCGCGTTGGACCACTCCTTCTGCAGCTGCCAGCGGGTGCTCCCGAGGGACACGCAGCTGCTGAACCGCCACGCGCACTTGTCGGCGACCTCCTCGCCGTCGCGGTCCAGCCACGCGTCCCCATCGGGGTCGGTGACCATCTCGAGGATCTCGTGCGCGGTCACGTTCGCGAGCGCGCGCGTGGGCTCGCTGAGGGTGTTGCAGTGGAAGAGGTCGCCCCCGTCGCACTGCGGCGCGTTGGCGAGGTTCGGCAGGTAGGCGACGTGGATCTTCTGGCCGGAGGGGCACTTCCCGCCGTCGTGCCAGGCGCAGAAATTCGACTGCTCGGGGAATCCGTCGGTGAAGACGAGGTAGAGCGCGGTCGGGCTCGGCACCTGTCGCGCCTCGTCGAGCACGTCGCAGACCTTGGCGACGATCTCCTCGGTCGACGGCGAGTGCGTCGGCGACGGCGAGGTCTCCATCAGGTGACCCACGAATCGCGCCTTGGTCTGCTTTGCCACGTACTGGTCGGCAGTGCCGAGATACCGTGAGCCGTCGAGACCGGAGAGGAAGGTGTCCATCCCCGACATCGTGTCCGCGGGGAAGGCAGACGCCTGGCCCCACCAGATGGCGTAGACGGTCGACTCGGGAATGACGGCGCCGCCGAGGTCCTCGAGGTCCTCCGTGGAGAGCCGCGCCGGGCTCGCACGCTTCGAGGCCATCGCCGACCGATGGCGCACGCCGGAGCTGGTCTTCGACACCAGCGGGTCCCGCGCGTACGAGCCGGTCCCGCTGTAGCAACCGGTCAGACAGAGCAAGGCACTGCCGACCCAGATGGAAGCACGCACCGGACGACCCTCCACGAGGTGCTCTCCCCCGCGGCGGATCTCCGCCCACGGGCCATCGCCCGTCAAGCCGTCAGGGCCGCCACCGGCGGATTGCCAGTTCACTGCCCGCCGGGAGCCCGTTGCGCCACGGCGAGGCGTGGAGCCAGGAGCACCGCCAGCGGCAGCGTGGCGAGCGCCGTGGCCGCCGTCGCCACCGTGGCCCAGGCCGCGCCGGCTGCATCTCCGAGAAACCCGAATCCGATCGGGGCGATGGCGCCGGATCCGATGACGCCCGTGTAGAACAGGGCGAACGCGCTCTCCGTGCGGGCGCCGGTGCGTAGCTCGGGAACCGTTCCGTAGAGCACGGACGAGGTACCGTTGAGCATCATCCCCAGGACGGGGAGCACCGCCAGCGCCGTCCAGAGCGGAAGGACGATCACCGCGAGGATGAGCGCCGCCGTCCCGCCCTCGGTCACTAGCACCGTGCGGAGCAGTCCCAGTCGAGCGCCGAGCCAGCCGCAAGCCGCCTTCCCCGCCGCGCCTCCGAGGAAGACCAGCCCGAGCCCGAGCCCCACCGTCGACAGTGAGGCGCCCTTTCGACCGAGGAGGAAGGGCAGGAAGGTGAGCAGACCCATGCGGGCGGCGGTGTCCAGGATGCCGATGGACATCAGGAGCCCGAATCCGACCGCGGAGTCGCGCGAACCCGGATCCGCGACTTCCGTGCGCTGGCCGACGGGCTGCGGCTCGACTGCCGGCATCAAGGCCAGCAGCGCAGCGGCCACCACGAGGCCGAGCCCGGAGAGCCACCAGAGGGCGTGGCGCCACGAGGTGGCGGCGATCACCAGGGACATCGCGGCCGGCACCGCCGCCTTTCCGAGGTCGCCGCTGAAGTTGTAGACGCCGAGCGGCCCGCGCGCGCCGACCCCGTAGGCCCGCGCGACCGCCGCCGAGCCGATCGGGTGCTGCGTGCTTCCTCCGGCGCCGGCGATCGCGAGAGCGGCGGCGAGGCCAAGGAGCCCACCGGATGCCCCGGCGAGCGCGTACCCCAGCGCCGCGAGCGCGGTGCCGGACGCCAGCACCGTCCTCCCGCCGAGGATGGCCGCGAGACGACCGGCGGGCAGCTGCAGCACGGCCATCGCCCCGGCGTAGAGGCCCCGGAGCGTCGCCAGCCGGCCGTAGCCAAGTCCGAGCTCGGCCTGCCAGACCGGGAGCAGCACGTAGATGACGTCGGTGTAGCCGTCGTGCAGTGCGTGGGCGAGCCCGGCCAGCGCCAGGGTGCGCTGCGCATGCGCGGATGCGCCGGTGGTGACGCGGGCAGGGGCCTCACCCCCGGCGGCAGTCATCCGGCGAATGAATCACGAGACAGCGGCGCCCGGAAACCCGCTCGCTCAGGTCTTCGCGGCCAGGATGTCGTGACGCTCGATGCGCGGCGGCTCGGCGAGAAGCTCCGAGGCGTTCGCCATCAGCGCCGCGGCAATCCGGCCGGACAGGTGCGCCTGCCGGCCGTCCTCCGCGGCGAAGGTGTCGAAGATGGCGAAGGTCCGCGGATCGAACTTCACGGCGTACCACTGCACCGTGCCCGGCTCGGCCTGGGCCAGCTCGAGGCCGGAGCGGAGGAAGTCCTCCACCGCGCGCTCCTTCCCCTCCTTCGCCACGAGACGAACGAAGAGGCCCACAGTCACCTTGGACGGCGTTGCCATCGAGACCTTCCTTTCGAGTCCGGACGTGGGACGCACCGACCCCGGTCAAGTTGCTCCCGCCCGCGCGCACGACATGCACGCGCCGCGTTGCAACGCCTGCTGGTGGACACTCGCGGAGCGGCGCAGAGGCGCGCCAGCGACCAGGCTCAGGCCACCGCTCCCAGGGGGACGCCCGCGGAAGCGCGCAGAGGCGCGCCAGCGACCGGGCTCAGCGGAAGCCGGCCGGGCACTCCTTGCGGACCAGCGCCTTCGCCTGCTCCTGGCTCGCCGGACGGAAGCCGCGGCGCTGGTAGCTCTCGAGGTCCTCCTGGGGGAACTTCACCACCGTCCCGGAGGGGTCCACGGCGAAGTACATGGCGTCGTACTTCGTCTTCGCACAGGGCTCGGCTCCCTGGGTGTGGCCCGACGCCTCCGAGCAGCCGATGAGCGGCAG
>DASXGF010000557.1:0-5206 GCA_036489275.1 Myxococcaceae bacterium
GCTGGGGACGATCGAGCTCGCGGGCTGGAGGGTCGACTTCCAGGACGAACAGCCGGCACGCCCCGTCCACCTCACGCTGGCGCCGCTCGACGTCCGGCTCGCCGATCTTTCGGACAAGACCCAGCAGACCTCGCGGCTCACGGCGAGCGTCGGCTTCGGAGGAAAGGGAACGATCAAGGTCGAGGGTCCGGTGAAGCTCCTTCGCCCGGCGTTGGATCTGTCGCTCGCCGTCGAGGCGCTGGACCTCCCGCAGCTCGACCCTTACCTGGATCTCTACGGCGACCTCGCCGCTCGGCTGGGGAGCGGCACGCTCGGGCTGAAAGGCCATGCCCGCTACGACGCCGGGTCCGAGCCCGCGAAGTGGAGCTTCGAGGGCGACACCCGGGTGGACGGGCTCACCCTCCTCGACTCCCAGCGCAACCAGGAGCTGGCCCGGTGGAAGGACCTCCAGATCTCGGGGATCAAGACCGCGTCGGACCCGCTGGGCCTCTCCATCCGCTCGGTGCGCTGGATCCAGCCGCGCTTCCGCGTGGCGCTGGCCGAGGACGGCTCGTCGAACCTGCGGCGTCTGCTCAAGGCCTCGCCGCCCAAGTCCGAGAAGGGCGAGCAGAAGCCTGCCGAGGAGAAGCAGGCCGAGTCGGCAACCTTGGCGCCGACGGAGACGCCGGTGAAGGCCCCGCGGCAGAAGCCGCAGCCCCCGATGTCACTGGCCATCTTCCAGATCGTCCGAGGCGCCGCGACGTTCACCGACCGCTCGGTGAACCCGCCGGTGACGCTCTCGGTGACCGACCTCGACGTCCGGCTCCGGGGGCTGTCCAACGCCCTGAACGCCCGGTCGCAGGTGCAGATCAAGGGACTGGTGTCTGGAGGGCCCCTGGAGATCAACGGCATCCTCAGCCCGCGGATGGTGAACGACGCCACGGACGTGAAGGTCAGCTCCAAGGGGATCGACCTGACGCCCCTCAGCTCTTACTGCGGCAAGTACGCCGGGTACGCGCTGGACAAGGGGAAGCTCGACCTCGCGCTCGAGTACAAGGTGGCGAAGCGACAGCTCGCGGCGAGCAATTCGGTCAAGATCGACCAGTTCACCTTCGGCGAGGCCACCAACAGCCCCGAGGCCACGAAGCTGCCGGTGAAGCTCGGGCTCGCGGTCCTCCAGGATCCGAAGGGGCTCATCGACCTGGACGTGCCGGTGGAGGGGAACGTCGATGACCCGAACTTCCGCCTGGGACGGGTGATCTGGCGGGCGATCGGCAACGTGCTGCTCAAGGCGGTCACCTCGCCGTTCAACCTGCTCGCGAAGCTCGTCGGCGGCGGCGGAGCCGAGAAGCTCGACGTCGTCGACTTCCAGGCGGGGGCCGCGGATCTGACTCCCAGCGCCGACAAGTCCCTCCAGGGTCTGTCCAAGGCGCTGGCCAGCAGGCCCGCGCTGAAGGTGGACGTCGAGGGGACGGCAGATCCCGCCGCCGACGGGAAGACGCTGAAGCTCAAGGAGCTCAAGCGGCAGGCGGTCGCGGCCCGGGCCGAGAAGGGGCAGAAGGGCGAGATGACCGACGAGGAATACGTCAAGTTCGTCGAGAAGCGCTGGCGGTCGCTCGCCCCGCAGAACCAGTCCGGGACGCCACCCGACCCGGCAGCGATGGAGGACGCGGTGCTGGCCTCCGTGCAGCTACCGCCTGAGTCGCTGGGCGCCCTCCGGCAAGGGCGGGCCGAGGCCGCCAGGGCGCGACTGCAGGCCCTGGGCGTCGACCCGGGGCGCCTCTTCCTCACCCACGGGGGAGAGCGCGCGAAGAAGGAAGGGGGAACCCGCGTCTACTTCACGCTGAAGTAGCGGTCGAGGTCCTCACCACGGATAGTACCGGGCGTCGAACGCGAATCGCAGGTAGATGAGCCAGCTGGTGCCGAGGTCGGGCCCGGGCGCACCGGGTGGGTTGGTCAGGTGCGCGTTGTTCGGAAAATCCACTCCGAAGCCCAGCTGCAGCGCGAGCGTCAGCGCAGTGTTGGTCGCGAAGGTGCGGAAGGGCCGGTACTCGACGACGGGAAGGTCGAGCTCCCATGCGCGGTACGTGTACTGGCTGATGCTTCCGTTGCTCCCGCTGTAGCCGAAGATGCCGTGGCTGCCGTAGCCGAAGAGCGCTACCCCCACCTCGCGCCCGAGCACGAACTGGAATGCGCCGATACCCGTGTTCAGCGTGCGCTGCCAGCGGATGAGCCCGCCGCTGGCGGCGATGATTCCCATCTGCTTCGCGGCCTGCTTGTCGACGAGGAAGACGATCGGTGCGGCGATCAGGAGATCTCCGGGGATGAGCCAGAACGGCATGTGGATCCGGGTCCCGAGACCGTTGCGTGCTCCGACGCGCGGGATGCCGTGGTTGCCGAGCGTTGGATCGCAGGAGCCGCTGCAGACGTCGCCTTGATCGCTCTGGTACACGACGCCGACCTGCACGAACGCGAGCCCGGCGCCCGACGAGCCGGTGACCGCGTCGAGGCCGACCCCGAACCGGACGCCGATCTCCGCCTGTCCGAAGCCTCGGCCGAGGGCGCCCGAGGACTCGTAGCCACCGTGGGCGCCACCGCCGGAGAGCGCGGCGGCGAAACCGATGAAGGGCCCCACCTCCTGACGGAACTGCGGCAGATGGATGTCGTTCGAGGGCCGGGTGGGGACCGGGGTCTGGGTGACCACCTCGTCGCGCAGGAGGGTCGAGTCCGGGGGAACGACGGTCACCGGCTGCCGGGTGGCGACGCAGATGTCGACGTTCGGGGCTGCGTCGGCCATCGCCCGGTCGACCTCCTTCGCCACCTTGCTGGCGTTGCCCTTGCCGAGCGCGGCGTCGGCGACCTGGGCCCAGGCCTCGGACACCAGGCGCGCCGTGCGCTCCAGATCCTGGGGACGCATGTGCGCGTCTCCCTTGAGAGCCTGGAGCGTGCCGGCCCAGGTCACGCTGTCGAGCCCGGCCTCGCAGTAGTAGTCGTGAGTCCCCTTCCGCTGGGCCACGCTGCCCCAGCTGCCCGCGACGTGTCCGGCGCTGAAGGAGTCCTCGATGAAGTGGAGCGCGAAGGCCTCCGTTGCCAGCGTCCGCGCGGCAAGCACGGCGTCGTCCGGATTCTCCCGCCAGCGCGCAGCGAGGCCGAGCGCCGAGAAGTGGTAGTGCAGGAACAGCCCTATTGCATTGGGCTCGGTGGCGGAGGAGAGCGCGAGGGCGAGGTAAGGCACGAGCTCGTCCCCGGTGCGCGGGAGCAGGAAGTGCGCGCTGTTCGCTGCCGCGCGGTTCGAGTAGTCGCGGTCCACCAGCTCCAGCTCGAGGTTGGACAGCGCCCAGGCATCGAGCCGGACGTGCTCGTTCCTCGCCTCGGCGAGATTGCGCCGCAGCTTCACTGCGATCTGCGAGACCTGCATCACCCAGGTGCTGGGGAGGACGTCCTTGCGGAGGTTCTCGGGGGAGCAGGAGTGGTCACCGGCGATCGCGGGCCAGGCGGCGAGGTCGAGGCAGGAGCCGTCGAAGCCGCCCAGCGGGCTGGCGCAGGCGTTCTTCAGCGGCTGGGGCCCTCCGGTGGCCGTGGTCCACATCTTCGCGAGCACGTCCTGACGCGCGGGCGTCAGCCGCTCGAGCGCCGCGGCGGAGATGTCCCGGTGCTCGGGGTACGTCCACGCGGACAGGAGCGTCGAGGCGAGCACGAGGCTCAGCGGACGCCTCCATCCCGACCCGCCTGGCCGACGCGCTCCCACCCGGAACCTCCCTCCTCGGTTCCCTCGCATTGGGAGGCGGAGTCTACGTGAAGGACCACGCCCAGGCGACGAGGACCGCCTGCAGCGGAAGCCGCGCCCAGAGCGCCCACCCCGGGAGGGGGGAACGCCCGAACGGCAATCGGTGGATCGCCATGTTCACGTTTGCCGGGAAGACGGCCACGAAGAGCGCCATCAGCCCCCACGCAGCCCAGCGTCTCGTCGCGGGGACCAGGAGGCCCACGCCGCCGAGGATCTCGCAGGCTCCGCTGATCGCCACGAGCGCCGCCGGGGCCGGAAGCCACCGCGGAACGATGCGGATGAACACCTTCGGGGAGACGAAGTGCATCACCCCCGCGGAGGTCATCAGGGCGGCGAGCAGCACCAGGAGCACGATTCGCACCGAGGCATCGTAGCCCGGAGGTGTCAGCGCGACGGGCCTTGACGGGCACGGAGCGGGTGACGGACCGTGGCGGGCGAAACCGCGCGGGATTCCTGAAATGCGCGGCCGGGCAGCGCGCGTGCGGCCGCCGGGCTCCGAAGGCGAGCACCGTGACGGCCGGGCAAAAAAAACGCCCGCCACGATGGGGGGGATGGCATCGTGGCAGGCGTCGTGACGGACCGCGCTTCCCGACCGTCGGCGCGGAAAACACCGCCTCGCGGGGCGAGTTAAGCGCCCACGGTCGATTTCAAGCGCAACGACATGGCCTGATCAGGGCGGGCTGCCGGCATCCGCGCGCCCGTGAACGGTCGAGGGATGCTGCCGGTCGTAGAGCGCTTCACGATAGGCCGAGGCGATCTCGCTCGCCCGGGGCCGCTGAGCCTCGGTGAGCACCTGCTCCTCCACCTCGAGGTAGGCCCGGGTGTCGTTGTCGTCGAGCTGGGTGAGGGCATCCGTGGCGGCGTGCGTCTGGGCCGGTGCGCGCCTGCCTCCATGCCGACCGCCGCGGCCTCCCGGGGACGGCGACGGAGTCGAGGTCGGGGCCGTCGTGCCACCAGAGGTCGTCGAGGCCAGACGGGCCCGGAGCGCCTCGTCCTCGCGGGCGAGCGCATCATCGCGACGGACGAGTGTCTCCACCTGCGTGGGCGTCAGGTCGAGGTCTTCGCGATGAAGAAGGATGGCTGCGATGGACGAGCGGGGAAGCTCGGGAGTCTGCTCGGCCGTCGGGGTGACTGGTCGTGGCGGTGGCGTCGAGGCGCAGGCCAGCGCCAGGGCAGCGAGGGGAAGGAGGATGCGCACCTCGCGGAGAACACGGCAGCCACGTCGGGGTTGAGGGCCGGTAACGTGGGTGGGATGGGTCGACTCCTGCGTCTTCTTGCCACCGGCTGCGTCCTCGCCCTGCTCCACCCCGCGCCGGCCCGGGCCTGAGGCGTCGCGCCGCCCGTGGGTCTCACGGGCACCTGTGGGGCCGCGCTCGACGAGGAGCGGCACTTCCAGCTCGCAATCAGCGGCGGAGGGATGCGGACCGATCTCAGCTTCTC
>DASXGF010000563.1:0-2563 GCA_036489275.1 Myxococcaceae bacterium
TGCCCACCGCTCGATCTCCCGACCGAAGGGACGGGCATCGACGGGATAGAGCATGGGATTCGGGTTCGAGCTCTCCTGATTCGACTGGACCTGGGCCGAGGCCATCTGCGCCGGCGGGGATGCTTCCGGCGGCTGGGCAGGTGGCTCCGCTCCGCATCCGATCCACACCGCGACGAGAAGAATGGCGAGCACGCGCATGGGACTTCCTCCTGAAGGTGCCCTCGACTGTTGGCGCACGGAGGAATCCGCTGAAGGTCCTCTTCAGCGATCGATCGTGGACCAGTACGATGCTGTGCCGTGCGGAAGTGGCAGCTGCTGACGTCGGCGCTGGATTCGCGTCGGGACACGCCGCTTTTCCTGCAGCTGTCGGACGCCCTCGGCGACGCCATCCGGGACGGGCGGCTCAAGCCGGGGGACGCCCTTCCGGGGACGAGGCAACTGGCCACCCGGATGCACGTGCATCGCAATACGATCATCGCCGGGTACAGGGAGCTCGTCTCCGAGGGCCTGGTGCGCGCGCGCCACGGCGGAGGGACCTTCGTCACCGGGGGAAGGCCCTCTCCCCTGCGAGCGCCGCCGGCTGCCCCCGCGTCGCGAGCCCCGAGCTACGAGGTCGCGCCGCCTCTCCCCCCGCCGCCGATGATCCCGCCCGACCCCGGCGGGGCCCTGATGATGTTCCGCGGGGTGCCCGACGTCCGGCTGCTTCCCGCGGAGGCCCTGGCGCGCGGCTTCCGCAGGGCACTCTCCCGCCACGGACGGAAGCTGCTCAGCTACGGCGACCCGCGTGGGCACGCGCATCTGCGGAACGAGCTGGCCACCCTGCTCTCCCACACCCGCGGCCTTCCCGCCACGCTCGACGATGTCGTCGTGACCCGTGGCAGCCAGCAGGCCCTCGATCTGATCGCCCGGGCCATCCTCTCACCGGGCGACGTGGTGGGCGTGGAGGCGCTCGGCAATCCACCGTCGTGGTACGCCCTGCGCCTGGCGGGCGCCGAGCTCGAGCCGATTCCGATCGACGAACACGGGCTCGAGATCGACGCCCTGGAGGCCTTGCTGAAGCGCCGCCCCCTCCGCGCCGTCTATGTCACGCCTCACCATCAATTTCCGACCAACCGGGTGATGCCCCCCGAGCGGCGCGCGCGCCTGGCCGCCCTCGCCTCCGAGCATCGCTTCGTGATCATCGAGGACGACTACGACCACGAGTTCCACTACGAGGGGCACCCGGTTGCTCCGATCGCCGCGAGCGCGGACGGGGCGAACGTGGTCTACGTCAGCTCGCTCTCCAAGGTCCTCGCGCCAGGGCTCCGGGTGGGATTCATCGTCGCCCCGCGGCCTGTGCTGGACCGGGTGGTGAGCTTCCGCGCGGTCACCGACATGCAGGGCGACGCCACGATGGAGTGCGCCATCGCCGAGCTCTTCGAGGAAGGCGAGCTCGTTCGCCACTTCGGCCGGATGCGCACCATCTACCGACGGCGGCGCGACGCGCTCGCCGCGGCGCTGGAGCGTCACCTCGGCGGCGTTCTGAGCTTTCGCGTTCCAGACGGCGGGATGGCCCTCTGGGCCGCACTCGGAGGAGACATCGATCTCCGTCGATGGGAGCGTGCCGGGGAGGAGCTCGGCGTCGTCTTCCGGGGAGCACGGATCTTCGACTTCCTGGGGCAGGAACAGCCTTTCCTTCGCCTCGGCTTCACCTACCACGACGAGGCGGAGCTCGATGAGGCCGCGGCCCGCATGGCGCGCGCGCTCGATCGGATCCGTTGATCGGGGGAGCGCCCTCAGAGCTCGAACGTCTGTCCGAGCTCGAGAACCTTGACGGGCAATCCCGCCACCTGCCGCTTCAGCTGGGCCACGAAGGCGGGCTTCAGGTGGTACAGCAGCACGTCGGCCCCGTTTCGCTCGAACTTCCTCAGCTCGCCGCGGAGGGTGCGCGGCGTGAGATGGCCGGAGATGTCGGCCAGGTCCTGGAGCTCGTCGGGGAAGCTGGTCTCGAGTAGCAGCGCCTTGAGGTTCGGCGTCTTGTTGAGCAGGTCCCAGAGCTGGTGGGTGGGGCCGGTGTCGCCGCTGATCGCCAGCGCGGTCCCTCCCCGCTCGACGACGAAGCCACAGGATTCGACCGGGTGGCTCACCAGCACCGAGCGGACGGTGTAGGGCCCGGCCTGGAAGGTGTCGCCCGGGGAGAAGCTCCGGAGCTGGAACACCGGCTCCTCCACCGAGGGGATGCGCGTGAAGTCCGGCCAGAGCGCCCCGTTGAACATGTTGTCCCGCAGCGTCTGGATGCAGGCGTGGCTCGCCCAGATGGTGATGGGCGTCTTCCGCCAGCCGACGACCAGGTCTGACAGGAGAGGCAAGTCCTTCACGTGGTCGAAGTGGCTGTGGGTGAGGACGATGTGGTCCACGCCGGCCAGCGCCGGAAGCTCGAGCGAGGCGGTGAGGGCACCGGCGTCGAGGGCCAGGGCCCCGTCCACGAGGAAGCAGGTGCTCCTGCACCCCGGGAGCTCACCGCCGTGACAGCCGAGCACGCGGAGGTTCATGGCTCCCCGAACTTCCAGCGCAGGGCGAGCAG
>DASXGF010000567.1:0-2556 GCA_036489275.1 Myxococcaceae bacterium
TCTCCACGGCCCGCTCCAGCAGGGGAGGCAGGGCCTCCTTCTCCTCGGAGGAGAAGTCGTGCAGCACGTGGCCCACCACCCGCTCCTTGGCGTTCGGCCCCTGGGGCTTGCCGATGCCGAAGCGCAGGCGGGCGAACTCGGTGGTCCCGAGCTGCTCGACGATGGACTCGAGCCCGTTGTGCCCCCCGGTGCCGCCGCCCTTCTTCAGCTGGAGGCGACCAGGAGACAGGTCCAGCTCGTCGTGGACGACCAGCAAGTCCTCCGGGGCGACCTTGAAGAAGTGCGCCGCGGCCGAGACCGATTCGCCCGAGACGTTCATGAACGTCAGCGGCTCGAGCAGGAGCACGCGGGTGCGTCCGACGTCGCCCTGGCCGAAGCGGCCCTCGAACTTCGACTGGCCGAGCGGGATGCCCACCGCGCCGGCCAGTCGGTCCACCACCATGAAGCCGACGTTGTGCCGGTGCCCCGCGTACTCGCGGCCCGGATTCCCGAGCCCGACGACGAGCCTGGCCCCGTGCACGGACGGCTACTTCTTCTTCTCGTCCTTCTTCGCCGGGGCGCCCTTGCCCTCGGCCGCCGCCGGAGCCGCGGCGCCGCCCTTGCCGTCGGCCGCCTTGGCATCGCCCGCCGCCGGGGCCGCACCTGGCGCGCCGGCCGCCGGAGCACCCGCCACCGGAGTCGCCGCCGCCGCGACCGGAGCGACCTCCTCCTTCTCGGGCACCGACACCACCGCGATGGTGTAGTTGACGTGGCTCTTCACCCGGACGCCCTGGGGAAGCTTCACGTCGTTGATGTGCATGGACTGGGCAATCTTCATGTGGCTGACGTCGGCCTCGATCTTCTCCGGGATGGCCGACGGCATCGCGTAGACCTCCACCTCGCGGCGGCTCTGCGACAGGATTCCGCCCTCGGTCACGCCCACCGCCCGGCCGGTCAGCACCAGCGGGACGTTCACCTTGATCTGCTCGTTCTCGTGCACGTCGATGAAGTCCGCGTGGAGCATCTCCCGAGACACCGGATCTTGCTGGTAGTCCTTGAGCAGCACCAGGCGCTCGGGCTGCCCGTCGAGCTTCAGGCTGAGCAGGGTGTTGAGCTTGTGCGGGGTGGCGATCGCCTTCTTGACCTCGATCGGATCCACCGCGATGTGGACCGCCGCCTCGAGGTGCCGCCCGTAGACGACCGCGGGGACCAGTCCCTGGGCGCGAAGCCGCCGCGCCGAGCCCTTGCCTGCGCCGTCGCGCACGCGTGCCGACAGGGTGTTCCGGGTGATTGCCATGATGGGGTGCTCCTGTTCGAGTCCGTGCCCCGGTCCGGCATCCCACCCCGTGGTGGGCCCCGGCATCCGGCGCGACCGTCGCTCTACTGCCAACCTTTGCCCCGGGCGTCAAGTCGGTTACCACCTTCCCCGGCCTCGCACCCATGCCTCCCACCCGCTTCGTCCACCTCGAGGAAGCCCGCCGCCGCTTCGGCCACCGGGTCGAGCGGATGGGGACGCTCCTCGACGCGGGAGATCCGCTCGCCGACGCGGCGGTGGAGTCGCGCGCCGCGCGCACGGCCGAGAAGCGGGAGCGCCTGGTGGACCGGGCCCTGCGCGGCGACGTCCGCGGCGTGCCGCCCGAGCTCCGGGCGCTCCGGGAGGGGCTCTCGGTGCTTCCGTTCTGGGCCGACCTCGACCGGGCCCGCCGGGGGGGCGAGGTGCTGCTCCGCACCGGCTTCTTCGGAGGCATCGTCCTCGGGTTCCGCTCGCTCGTGGCGGGCTACTGCAGCCCGGCGGGGAACAAGCCGCTCGCCTTCTCCGGGCGGCTCCGCGAGGCCGCGGCCCGGCGCCTCGGAGAGACCAGCCGCTTCGTCAGCCTGGTGTACCGGCCGGGCTCGTTCGCGCCGGGCGCTCCGGGCTGGGTGGCCGCGGCCCGCGTGCGACTGATGCACGCGCAGATCCGCCGACTTCTCCCCCGCTCGCCTCGCTGGGACGCCGCGGCGTGGGGCGAGCCGATCAACCAGGTGGACATGGCCGGAACGACGCTCCTCTTCTCGCTGGCGCTGGTGGACGGGCTGCGGATGCTCGGCTTCCGCATCGAGCGGGACGATTGCGAGGACGTGCTCCACCTGTGGCGCATCGGCGGCTGGGTGCTGGGGGTGGAACCGGAGCTGCTCTGCGCCACCGAGCCCGAGGCCCGCGTGCTCTGGGACCTGCTGGAGCTCACCCAGGAGCCGCCCGACGCCGACTCGGCCGCGCTGGCCACGGCGCTGCTCGAGTCCCCGCTGCACGAGGCGCGCACGCTCGAGGAGCGCGCCCGGGCCGAGCGCTTCCTCCCGGTGGCCTACGGCATCGGGCGCTACCTCATCGGGGACCGGTACGCGGATGCGCTCGGATACCCGCGGACGACCTGGCGCCTCGTCGCCCCGGCGCTGCGGACGCTCATCTCCGGCACCGGCAAGCTGGTGGGGCGGCTCCCGGGAGTGGATCGGCTCACCCTCGAGGCGGGTCTCCGCTACTGGAAGCGCACGGTCGAGGTCGGGCTCCGTGGCCAGGAGGCCCGCTTCGAGCTCCCGGCC
>DASXGF010000576.1:0-13915 GCA_036489275.1 Myxococcaceae bacterium
GTCCCCGGGACGACGGTGGCGTTCCCGGCGCGCCGCGGGGAAGCGAGCTTCTCTTCGGCGCCGCCGCGGGCGCGAAGCTTCCCATCGGCGAGTCGAGCCGCGCGGTGATCGGTCCCGAGGTCTATGGGGCAACGGCGTTCAACGCGTTCTTCCACGGGGGAACGACGAGCGCGGAGGCGCTGCTGTCGGGGCGAATCGAGGGGACGGGTAGCGGGCCGCAGATCCGCGTCAAGCTGGGGGCCGGCGTGGGAGTGGGCTCGAGCTTCGGCACGCCCGCGTGGCGCGTCGTGTTTCAGATCGAGATGTTCGGACAGAACGAGTCAGGTCCCTCACTCGAGCAGACACGGCTGGACGATCGAATCTCTCCGTCGCGCGGGTGATGCTACCCGTGCAGCCGCGCCTGCCGGTTCTCCGCACCGACGGCCGGCAACGGCGGGACGGGCCTAGCTTCCGCAGCCCCGGTCCGGCACGGCGCACTCCCCGTCCGACTTGCACACGTTCGAGTAGCACTCGACATGGGACGTGCACGTCGCGCCGGTGAGCTTGCGAGGCGCGCACCCGCTCGGCCCCGCATCGGTCACGCAGTAGAGCTCCGCCGAGCAGCTCGTGAGCCCGGGGCCACAGGCAGTCGGATCCTGCGGTGGCAGCGAGGGTGCCACGTCCGAACACGGGTTGGCGCAGGCGCTCACGAGTACCAGAACCATCCACGCGCCGACGAGAAGGCCCGCACAACGTCCGGCAGACCGCATGCGCGGAACCGAATCACCTGGACCCCGCACCTGCAAGCATTCCCGTCCCGGAGTGCATCGGGGCCCACGGTGGGGCCCGGGGCCCCGAGCGTGTCGTTTTCTGGATGCCCATTCCCTGCCGTACCGTCGCGAGCTCCCGCGCGCGATACCGTCGGACCGCATGGACCCTCCCCCGCTCCGGAACGCCACCGTCAAGGCAGCCATCGATGCCTTCCAGACCGGTGACCGGGAGACCTGGTCCGGGCTCTTCGTCCACGACGCCGAGCTCTTCGACGACGGCAGCCCCAGAAGCCTGGAGAAGTTCACCCGCGACGCCCTCGGGCACGAGCGCTTCACCTCCTTCGACCGGGTGAGCCCCGACGGGCTGGAGGTCGTCGGCAAGTTCCACTCGGAGCAGTGGGGCGACTTCCGGACGTACTTCCGTTTCCACCTCGGGTCCGACGGGAAGATCCACCGCCTCGACATCGGCCAGGTGGAGTAAGCCTCGCCCCCGGTGCACACCGCCATCGTCATCGGGATCGGCCTCGTGCTGCTCGCGGGCTGTGTCTTCATCGGTCGGCTCGTGGGCGGGCCCGCTGCGCTGTCGACGTCGGTGCTCGTCTTCCTGCCCCTGTGGCTCAGCGGCGCCGGCGTGAACATGGCCATCGGGGTGAAGAAGGCCGGATACACGGTGACGGACGAGGCCCCGGCCTTCCTGATCGTCTTCGGGGTCCCGGCCCTGATCGCGCTCTTCCTCCGCTGGCGGTTTCATTGACGGAACGTCCCCAGCCCACCGGCCGCGAGGTCACGCTCCTCACGACCCTGGCGATGGTCTGCTTCGCCGGGAACTCGCTGCTCTGCCGGCTCGCGCTGCGTGGCGGCGCCATCGACGCACCGAGCTTCACCGCCGTCCGCCTCGGAGCCGCCGCCCTGGTGATGGCCGTCCTCGCGCGCCTCGGCACGCGGGGCCGCCCGCACGGGGGAAGCTGGCTCTCCGCCGTGGCCCTCTTCGGTTACGCCATCGCCTTCTCCCTCGCCTACGTGCAGATCGGCGCGGGGATCGGCGCGCTGCTCCTCTTCGGCGCGGTCCAGCTCACGATGATCGGCTGGGGCCTGCTGAAGGGTGAACGTCCCGGGGCCACCGAGTGGTTCGGCCTGGCGCTCGCCCTCGTCGGACTGCTCCTGCTCACCAACCCCTCCGTCTCCGGCTCGCCGGTGGGCGGCATGGCGCTGATGCTCCTCGCCGGGGTCGGCTGGGGGGCCTACTCCCTCCGCGGACGCCGGGCGACCGATCCGCTCCAGACCACGGCGTCGAACTTCGCCCGGACGATTCCGCTGGTGCTGCCGATGGTGGCGATCAGCTTCCTGGTCGAGCGTCCCCATCTCTCGACGACCGGAGTCGCGGCCGGCGTGGCCTCGGGGGCGGTGACCTCCGGCATCGGCTACGTCATCTGGTACCGCGCCCTCTCCAGGCTCACCGCGCTCCAGGCGGCGACGGTCCAGCTCACGGTCCCGGTCATCGCCGCCCTGGGCGGCGTCGCCTTCCTCGGCGAGCGGATAACCCTCCGCCTGCTCGGGGCCGGCGCGCTCGTGCTCGGCGGCATCGCGGTGGTGATCTTCAGCCGCAGCCGGTGACCCGCCGCTCCCCGTGCCATGACTTGATCCGGTCCGCCTGCTTCCCCTAAGGAACCCTTCGCGACCATCCCCGGCGCACGGCCGGCACCCGCTCCTCTCCACCGGCTCCTCCCCTGACACGACGCTCCTCGAACTGCGGCTGGTGGCAACCAGCCCTCCTCTGCGCGGCGCTGGCCCTGGCTCCCTCCGCCCGGTCGCAGACCCAGCCGGTGACGTCCGCCCCAGCGGAGGCGCCGCCCGCGGCGGTCGGGTCTCCGCAACCGTTCCCGCTGTTCCTGGGGATCTTCGACCTCAGCGCCGTCTACACCTTCCCCGCCCGGGTGGCCGGAACCTCGGGAAGCATGGCCAGCACCTTCGTCACCGGGCGGATCGCGCCGGTCATCAAGGTCAGCCCGAAGCTCTACCTGAGCGTGCCACTCGACGGCAGCGTCTCGTTCTACGACTTCAAGAACGATCCGGGGCTGCTCCCCACCCCCAAGGGCGGAGTGCCCTGGGATCAGGTCCGCACCTTCGCCATCGGGCTACAGGGTCGCTACAAGGTCGACGACCACTGGGCGCTCCTCGGCGAGGTGAACGTGGCCTCGGCCGGAGCGAGGGGCTCCGCGTTCGACGACACCATCAGCGTCGGAGGAACCTTCGGCGCCCGGTACCAGTTCTCACCCGAGCTGAACGTTGGCCTGCTGCTGACGGTCCAGACCCGGCTGGCGCGGAGCCTCTTCATCCTCCCGGTCCCGGCGCTGGAGTGGATCCTCCCCTTCGACCAGGGGCGCTGGCGCCTGGTGGCGGGCGGCCTGCGCATCGGACCCGGGCGGACGGCTGGCCTCGGGCTGGCCTACTCCCCGATTCCCCAGCTCTCCCTGCACACCGGCCTCGTGCTGGTGGGCCTCGGCCGCGAGTTCCGTCTCCCCTCCGACAGTCCAATCCCGAACGGCGTGGGGCGGGATTCCGCGCTTCCCCTGCTCGCCGGGGTCGACTGGCGGCCGACGCGCCTCCTGCACATCACCTTCTGGGGAGGCGTGAGCGTGCAGCGCGTCATCGCCGTGCTGGACAGCGAGGGCAACGTCGTGCGCGAGCGGGACGTCAACCCATCGGCGCTCATCGGGGGGACGATCTCCCTGGGGCTCTGAGTCAGAGCCTTCTCTTTCCTTCTCGCTACGCTTGCGCCCGGACGGATTTCCGGCGTTACCTCGGAGCAATGGGCGCAGGGACAGCGGTGACGCGGTTCCGGGCCAGGGAAGGGCGAGCGCTGTCGCGGCGCGCGCTGTGGATCGCGCTGCGCGCGTGTCTCGTCGGGTCTGCGATCGCTCCGGAGATTGCCCGCGCCGACGAGCAGACTCCGCAGTCGGCCTCGCCGGCCAATCAGGGAGCCTCGCCGGCGGAGAGCCCAGCCTCCGCTCCACCGAGCACCTCCGGCCCGGCCGCCACGCCGCCCTTCGGGTCCGGTTCGGCGAGCCCGTCGGCCGCGCAGTCCGCTCCGCCTCCCGAGGCGAAGGGCGGGGAGCGGCCGCCCCCGCGCCCCGTCCCCGAGTACCGCGGCCAGGAGCCCCCGGCACCCAGCGCGGGCGAGGTGCTGATCTGGATCCCCCGGGTCATCCTCCTCCCCGCATACCTCGTCACCGAGTACGTCGTCCGTGCTCCGGTCGGCGCGGTCGCCACCGCCGCGGAGAAGGGCAACTGGGGCCCGGCGGTGTTCAACTTCTTCGCCTTCGGCCCGGACCACAAGGGGGGAATCTTCCCCACCTTCCTGATCAACTTCGGATTCCGCCCGAGCATCGGCCTGCACTTCTTCTGGAACGACACCTTCGTGACCGGGAACAAGGTCACCGCCGATGCCGCCTGGGGCGGGTCCAACTGGATCACCCTCGGCCTCGGCGATCGCTACTACTTCACGAAGGACAGCTCGCTCGCGCTCGAGGGGCACTGGAACCGGCGGCCGGACAACCTCTACTACGGCATCGGCCCGGAGACGACGACCGACTTCAAGTCGCGCTACGGCACGGACGTCGTCGGCGGATCGCTCAGCTACCGGTACACGGCGAAGGCGGCGCGCCTCGAGGCCGGCGCCCATCTCACCCGGACGGTGTTCCGGGACTACTCCTGCTGCAGCGATCCGACGCTCGCCCAGCGCGTCGAGGCCGGCGAGCTCCCCGCTCCTCCGGGCTTCGAGGAGAACACCACCGCCGCCGGGCTCACCTTCCGGGCCTCGTTCGACACCCGGGCGCCGGACATCCAGCGGAGCGGCATTCGCGTCGGCGTGGCCGTCGCCCCCTCGGTGGACGTCACCCGCGGCTTCGACCGCTCCTGGATCCAGTACGGCGCCGGCGTCGAGGGCTCCTGGGACGTCACCGGCAAGGGCCGGGTGCTCAGCCTCGGCGTCCTGGCGGAGTTCGCCGATCCGCTGGGGAGCCAGCCGGTGCCCTTCACCGACCTGGTGACGGTGGGTGGCGCCGAGCCATTCGTCGGCTTCCTCCGCGGGCGCCTCCGGGACCGCAGCGCCATCGGGGCCCAGCTCTCCTGGCGCTGGCCGGTGTTCGCCTACCTCGACGGCGTGGCGGGAGTGGCCTTCGGAAACGTCTTCGACACGCACCTGAGCAACTTCCGCTGGGACCTCCTCCGGCTCTCGGCCGAGCTCGGGGTCCGGACCGCGGCGGCGCTCGGGGCGAGCAACTTCCAGTTCGTCATCGGCATCGGCACCGAGCCCTTCAACCAGGGACTTCGCCTGACCTCCTTCAGCCTGGTGTTCGGTGTGACCTATGCGCTCTAGGAAGCAGGACCAGGCGCAGACCGAGCACCCAGGCCAGGGAGGCCAGCCAGGCCGCCAGCACGTCGGAGGGGTAGTGCACCCCGAGGTAGAGGCGCGAGGCGCTCACCGCGAGCACGAAGACCACCGAGAGCGCGAGCACCGGCCACCGCCAGTGAGTTCTCCAGGCGAGGATCGTCACCGCCGTCCCCAGTGCCATCGAGGCCATGGCGTGCCCGCTGGGAAACCCGAACCACATCTGGCGGGTGGCCGAGTTCCAGAGGGCGGGCCGCTCCCGGCCGTAGAAGGCCTTGGCCGCGTCGTTCAGCAGCCAGGAGCCGACCATCGACAGGAGGACGAAAAGGGCCTGTGCGCTCCTCCTCCGGGCCAGGAGGTAGAGCACGAGCACGCTGGTGATCGGCACCACGCCCAGCGTCGTGCCGAGATCGGTGATCCACTCCGCAATCCGGTCCCGCTCCGGCGTGGCGCGGCCGTGGATCCACTCGAGGATGGCCGTGTCCCACCACGGCGGCTGGGAATGCACCACCCAGCGGGCCAGCAGCGCCATGCCGCAGAGCGGGACGAGCACTCCCAGGAACAGCTCGAGGAGTCCGCGGCGATGACGCTTCAGCCGCTCGCGCAGCCGCTCGATCGTTCCACGGACTCCGCGCTCGGCGGCGACGCTGCGGGAATCGTCCACGGTGCCTTGATAGCCCGACGGCCGGCGCCCGCGCTCGTGGGAGTCGGAATTCTGGCCATCGCCGGACTGCTGGCGTGCAGCGGCGCCCGTCCCTTCACCACGAAGCCGGTGATCTGGGAGGACGACGATCGCCGTCCGTTCAGCCCAACGCCGGAGGAGTCCTTCGTTCCGCTCTACTGGGACGGAGCGGACCACATCTTCTTCCGTCCCTTCGCCCGCGCGTGGCTGCTCGAGACCGGCCACCCGGCGACGAACGTCAACGCGCTCGACGAGGTTCCGGACTCGAGCTGGTTCACCAACCGGATCGGCCGCCACCCGATGACCGCCGAGGAGGTCGGCCAGGGGCCGTGCAAGGGTCCGTCACCCTCCGAGCAGTTCCCCTGGAAGGTGGTCGGGGTGAAGATCGACGGCGCCAATCCGGGCTTCCAGATCAAGACCTCGACCGGAAAGCGCTACGTCATCAAGTTCGACGCCACCCAGCAGTGGGGCCGCGCCTCGAGCGGCGACGTGGTGGGGAGCCGCCTCTACCACGCCGCGGGCTACCACGTGCCCTGCAACCGGGTGGTTCACCTCACCACCGATCAGCTGGAGCTCCCCGCCGAGGAGATCAAGGACCCCGGGGGGAAGACCCTGACCAAGGAGCGCATCGTCGAGCTGATGGCCCACCTGCCGCGGGAGAAGGACGGAACCGTCCGCGCGATGGCGAGCGAGTTCCTCCCCGGAAAGCCCCTCGGGCCGTGGAACTACGACGGCAAGCGCGGGGACGACCCGAACGACGTCATCTGGCACGAGGACCGGCGCGAGCTCCGCGGCTCCCGCATCATCGGGGCCTGGGTCAACCACCACGACGCCCGCTCCCAGAACACGCTCGCGATGTGGGCCGACGACGGCGGGAGCAAGGGCCACGTCGAGCACTACATCATCGACTGGGGCGACACCCTGGGCGGCCTGATGGACTGGGACAGCGTCTCCCGGCGCGTGGGCTACACCTACTACATCGACTTCGGCCAGATGGGCCTCGACTTCATCACCTTCGGCGCCGTCGAGCGGCCCTGGGAGCGGGTCCACTTCGGACCGGCAGGGCCGATCTGGGGCTACTTCGAAGATGTGGAGTTCGACCCGGAGAACTGGCACGTCGGGTATCCGAATTCGGCCTTCTCGAGGATGGAGGAAGAGGACGGCGCGTGGATGGCCCGGATCCTCTCTCACATCGACGACGCGGCGCTCTCCAAGGTCATCGACGAGGCGCAGCTCGGCGAGCCGGTGGTCCGGAGCGAGCTGGAGCGCATCCTCCGCGGGCGGCGGGACAAGATTCTCAAGCGGTACCTGCTCAAGCTCTCCTCGCTCGACAAGCCCGAGCTGAAGGAAGGCCGACAGCTCTGCGTCGAGGATCGGGCCGAGGCTGCCGGGCTGGGCGCGGCGCCGTCGCCCGCGGCGCGCCTCTACGTCTCCTCGAACACCGCGGCGCAGCTCTCGATCTCACGCGGCGGGCCCAACGAGCTGTGCATGGTGGTGCCGGACCTGGGCGAGGCGCAGCGGGTGATCGACGTCACCACCGGACGGAAAGGACAGTTCCCGCTGCGGATCTGGGTGCTCGGTGGCGACACCCTGCGCGTGGTCGGCCTCGATCGCCCCGGTGACGATCAGGCGCCCCCGGCGACCTGAGGGAGCGGAGGCTCGGCCGGGTCTGACCCACCGAGCGCGGCCCAGAGCTGCGCCGAGAAGCTGCGAATGAGCTCGAAACAGAGCGCGTCCTCGTCCTCGATGTCCTCGGCGAGCTCGTGGTGGTCGAGGACGAGGGCCATCGCCTCGGTGCCTGCCGTTGCTCGCTCGGCGACCGGAACGCCGGCGACCGCCTCGACCAGCCCCAGCACCTCGCCCGGCCGGGCCGTCCGCGTGCGCCCTCCGGGAAGCTGGAGCACGAGCTCTCCATCCAGAGGAATGACGACGTCCGCTGGCTGGTCGGCCTCGCAGACGACCGTACCCCGCTCGAACTGCCGCGCACGCGCGACGCGGGCGAGGCGGGCGATGGTGGCCATGCCGTCACTGCCGAGGCCGAGCGCCTCGCGGAGAGTCAGCATCCTCGAGACCAGATCCAGCCGGAGGGTGGGCGGAGGACGGGACGGACGCGACTCGATCCCCCGAGCGCGCCGGACCTCGAGCAGCTTGTGCGCGAGCAGTCGCAGCGTGGCCCGGGCAACGTGGCCGTGCTCCTCGAGAACGCCCATCAGCGCGTCACGGTCGAGGACGAGGAGCACGGTACCCGCCTCGGCGACCAGGTCGACTGGAAGCGTGACCCCGCCGAACACCGAGAGCGCGCCCACCCCGGTGTGGCTCCCGGCCATCGCCAGCTCGGGCACGTCGGAGAGCAGCCGGAGGCGCCCGGCGAGCTGGACGTAGTGCGCCATCGTGCGCTCTCCGGCGTGCGCCAGGACCGTCCGCGTGGGGAAGACCTGCTCCCGTCCTGCCGCGGCGAGCAGGGTGACGTCCTCGACCGGCATCTGGTCGAAGGGAGGAGCGCTACTCAGCCGGAGCACGCGCTCGGCGAGCGTCGCTGGATCCAGCTCAGGCATGGGCCTGCTCCCTGCCGTGCTCCAGCTGCTCGATGGCGCCCTCGGCGACCGCGGCCGACTCCTCGTCGGAACACCGGGGCCCCAACCGCAGCCGCTTCACCACACCGGTCCATCCCTGCTCCCGCGCGAGGCAGGGCGTGAGGAGCCGGACGACCTCGCTGCTCTGATCGAGCAGCGCCTCGACGAAGGTCTCGGGAGTCGGAGAAGGTCCGAGCACTCCCGCGCTGAACGCCGGGACCAGGAGGTCCGTCTCGAGCAGCGCGAGCACCGGTTCGCGCCAGCGCGCGCGGAGGAGCTCGAGCAGCACCTCGCGGGCGGCATCGCGGCGGCGCCGGACATCCGAGCGGCTGCCGAGGTAAACTTGCTGCAGCCCGCCGCCGGGGAAGAGAAGGCTGAGGACCCGAAAGGTTCGCTCGATCGCCCGGCGTTCGCGATCCCCGAGCAGATCGAGGAGCAGCGTTCCCGCCGGCGCGCGGCCGTTCCCGCGCCCGACGCCCAGGTCCGCGGCGGCCAGGCGGAGCACGCGGTTCCGGAACACGGCGCGCAGCTCGAGGTCGAGCGCGGACTCGAGGCCGGTGGCGTCGACCGGGAGGTGGGGGAGGGTCCGCCGCAGCTGGTTCAGCGCGCGGAGCGAGCGGAAGCGGTCCAGCCCTCCGCGTGGCAGAACCAGGCGTTTCAGAAGAGGGCCGGCGGCGCTCTCGGCGGGGAAACGGGCGATGGAGGCCGGCAGTTCCCGGGCCAGCGCGTACGGCGTCTCCGGAGAGAGGAGGAGCCGTTCCAGCTCGAGGAGGGCCGGCTTTCCGATGCTGACCAGGGCGTCGCGCGCTCCGGGACGGAGCTGCGGCTCGACCAGGAGGGAGACGAACTGCGAGATCAGCTCGGAGGGCGGCGCGGGAAGCCCAGGCGCTGCGCGGAGCAGCTCGCGGCGCGTCTCCACGTCCCCGGAGAGAAACAGCGTCTCGAGGATCGGGAGGAGGTCTGCCCGCGGCGCGTTGCCGAGGGCCCAGGCGACCGCACGGCGCGCCTCGAGGTCCGGTCCCGCGGCGATGCTGGCGAGCGCGGCCCGGGCGTCCTCGCCGGCGCTTGTCGCGGAGAGGGCGACCATGGCAGAGGCGCGAACCCTCGGGCTCGGGTCGTCGACGGCGGCACGGAGCACGTCGGGCGAGTGGCTCCCGCCGGCACAGCGCTCAGCGGCCATCGCGCGGACCTGGTCGTCCGGATGGCGCAGCAGGAACGGGAGGAGCGCATCGACGTCCGGACGTTTCGCGCCGGCGAGGTGGCGCAGGGCGGCTCGAACCACGGCCGGATCCGGGTGGTAGACGATGAGCGCCGGCACCAGGCCCATCCGGCCCGATCCGGCGAGGACCTCGAGGGCGGTGAGAACCTGGCGCACGTTGGACGAGCCGAGCGCGGCGACCAGCACCTCGGCCGAGGCGAGGTCGAGCTGTCCGAGCCCCGGGCCGACCACCACCCGGCCTTCGCCGAGCTCCTTCTGGAAACGCTCGAGGTAGCGCCGGCGGAGAACCCAGGTGGCCTGGACCCAGCCGACCGCCACGACCGCGAGGCACACGGTCGCGGCGGCCATCTGGTGCTTCGCTGGAAGGAGCGGCAGCGCGAGAAGAGCCAGCGAGGCCACAGTCTGTCCACCGCGCTGTCCCAGCGTGTCGATGGAGGGCTTCACCACCCGGCGCTCGCCGGGGCCGATGGGGAGGAAGAGGAGCTCGGTCCCGACGCGGTAGAGCGAAGGCCGGAGGCCTCCGTCGAGCGTCTTGAGGATCAGCATCGCCACCAGCCCCGCGCCGACCGCGTAGCCCGTCGCTCCGGCGAGGACGATGAGCGGGAGAAGGGCCAGGCTCCGGGTCACGCCGGTGCTGCGCAGGAGCAGGCCGACGAGGACCAGCTCGACCAGCAGGGCCAGCGTGCTCTGTCCCAGGTAGACGTTCGCCACCAGTGTGGGAATGCGCTCCGGCGGCGTGCCGGCGGCGACGGCGGCCTTGAAGAGGTAGTCGATGAAGGTGGCGCTGGCGGCGGTGAGCATCGCCAGGACCGCGAGCAATCGCAGATACGGGTCGTGCTTCACGTACCCGGGCATCGCCCGGGCGGCGGTCATCTCCGGCTGGGCCTCCTGACCCTGGCAGCTCGGCCGGGCCCAGATCCGCGCGAGCACCGCTCCGCAGACGGTGATGCCGGCGGAGATCAGGAGCAGCGTGCGCGGGTCGGTGAAGTCGAGGGCGATCCGGGCCGCGCCGCTTCCAGTGACCGCGCCGAGCAGCCCTCCCGCCGCGATGAACCCGAAGGCGCGCTTGGCCTCGTCGACGCTGAAGGCCTCGTCCGCGGTCAGCCAGAACTGGACGAAGACCAGCGAGGAGAACAGCGCGGTCCACACGTAGAAGCCGAGCACCGTCGAGCGCGCGGCGGCGTACCCCCAGAAGCCGAGGGTCACCGCCGCGGCGGCGATGAGGGTGATCGGAAGGGCGACGTGGCCGCTCTTGCCCCACAGCCGGCGCTGCACCGGCGTCAGCACCAGGACCCCGGCGGTGACCGCGAGGTAGAGCCAGGGGAGCCGACTCACTGGCTGCTCGGTCAGGAACAGGCCGTCCCGGGCGGTCTCCAGCAGGCTGTGCGCGCACACCAGGAGGAAGAGGAGCGCGGCGTACGGCAGGGCACGGCGAGTCGGGCTCGCCGGGGGGCGAGTCGCGTTGCTCATGTGGACGGAGCCGGCGAGCCGGCGCGGAGCAGCGGAGACTCCAGCGCCCCGCTGCGGGCGAGGTGATGCGCGCGGACGCGCCAGGCGACGAAGAACCACGTCGCGGTCAGCACCACGTTCATCGCGGCGAAGCCGTGTGTGCGGATGCCGAGGTGCGTGCCGATCCAGATCGAGGCGGCTGCGCAGACGTCACCGGATCGGACGAGGAAGGTGTCGATGACCGCCTTGGCCTTGTACTTCGCGTCGCGGGAGACGACCAGGTAGAGCGCGTTCACCGCGGTGGTCTCGAGGGAGTACTCGGTGCCCTTCTCGGCGATCTTCGCCAGGCGGATGAAGGCAAGCACCGGGAAGAGGACGATGCCCATCGCGCCGCTCATCGAGACGAGCGGAAGCACGAGGAGCGCCGATCCGACCCCGAGGTACTTCAGCACCCGGGAGACGACGAAGAACTGCCCGATGACCGCGACCAGGTTCACCCACCAGAAGTACTCGGCCTTGAACTGGCCCACGAACTTCCCCGGGTCGGACATGGCGCTGGAGCGAGCGACCTCGATGAGGGTCTTGTCCAGCACGTACTCGCCGGAGTTGGTCACCCAGTTGGCGAGCACGGTGATCACGCCGATGAGCAGCAGGTAGCGGTCGGAGATCAGCGCCTGGAACCCGCTCGCGCCGGTGAGCGGCTCGTCCTTGGTGAGCTCGCGCCCCCGGTCCTTCGGGCAACAGGACCGTTGCGTGTTGACCACCGCGAAGGGGATCAGCGTGACGACCAGGAGCGCGGCCGAGGCGAGCATCAGGTCCAGCGGCGAGAGGTGCTTGAGCAGGAAGCTGGCGAGGGCGGCGCCGGCGAGCGCGCCCACCGAGCTCCCGACACCGACGATGGCGAAGAGCCGCTTGCCCTGCTCGGGGGTGTAGACGTCGTTGGCGAAGCTCCAGAAGGTGGCGACCAGCAAATAGTTGAAGGTGCCGACCCAGAGGTAGAAGGACAGGCCGATGGAGACGTTGGCCTTCAGCAGGATCGCGAAGACGACGAGGTTCGAGGCGACGAAGAGCAGGATGATCGCGATGAGCTTGAAGCGGCTGACCCGACGGGCGATCGCCCCGTGCGCGCGCAGGACCGGGATGAGGAGCAGGGCCTGGCCCGCGGCGGCGTAGGCCTTCACCTCGGCTCCGCCGCTCAGGAGGATGAGCGGCTCGCGGATGACCTTGAGGAGGTAATAGGAGGTCAGGATGAGGAAGATGGTCGCGGCCAGGACGAGCGCGGTCATGGCCTCCCCGGCCCGGACCTCGGCGAAGGGCCGCAGCAGGCGTTCCGGCCACCCCGGGGCACGCGTCGTGGCGCTCATGCGCCCCTTCTAATCGTCCTGTCAGGGGGTTGCGCTGCCCTTCTTCTGGCGAACGTCGCATCGCGGCATGCGAGGGGGCCGAGCCGACCGTTCAGTGCAGCGAGGCCCCCGGCACGGCGCGTCGGCTCGCCTTGCCCGGCTCGGGTGACTCCCTTAAGGAGCCCGTCGGGATGACCCCTGCCCCTCCGGTCGGCCGACTCCCCGGGTTGCCTCTGCCTGTCCGCGATTGACCTCGCGCCGGCCCGTGGCCGTGCGTGAGGACGAGACGGAAGACGTCGCCGGCCGCGCGATGCGTCGCGCCTCGGTCGGCGTGTGCTTCATTCCATCTTTCGCGTGAGGCACCCCATGCAACCCGAGTGGTACGAGTCCTTCTTCTCCCCGCTGGCCATGGAGTTCTGGCGAGCGGTCATTCCCCCCGAGAGCACGCGCGAGGAGGTCGACTTCGTCGAGCGAACCCTCGGGCTCGGTCGTCCCGGGCAGCTGCTCGATCTGCCGTGCGGCGAGGGCCGACACGCGCTCGAGCTGGCCCGTCGGGGACACCGGGTCTCCGGTGTCGATCTCTCACCGGCCGCGGTGGCCCGCGCGAGGGACGAGGCCCGCGATGCCGGGCTCTCGGTCGAGCTCGTCGTGGGAGACATGCGGTCACCCCCGGCGGGCCCGTTCGACGGCGCCTGCTGTCTGGGAAACAGCCTCGGCTATCTCTCCCACGCGGACCTCCGGGCGTTCCTCCGCTCGATGCACGCTGCGCTCCGCCCGGGCGCCCGGTGGGTGATCGACATCGGGACGGCGGCCGAGTCGCTGCTTCCAGGCTTCGGAGGGAACGACCGGACGCTCGAGGCCGCGGGCATCCGGTTCGAGGTCCGGCAGCGCTACGACGCCGTCGACGGGCGTCTCCGCCAGGAGGCAACGCTCGAGCGCGGAGGGGAGCGACAGCAGGGGCCCATCAGCTACGGCGTCTACACCGTGGCGGAGCTCCGGCGGCTCCTCGTCGAGGCGGGGTGGTCCGTGGTCGGCTTGCACGGAGCGCTCGACGGCCGGCCGTTCTCCCTCGGCGACCCGCGCCTGCTGATCGTCGCCGAGCGCTGAACGCCCGCGAGGCAGGGGCCGCCTCCCCTGCCCCGTCTCGTGTCCTCGGCCGGCGGCGTCCGGAGCCGAACATCCGGCGCGGCCCGGCCTGCCGCGCTCATCTTCGGGCTGCGCCCCCGGTCGGCCTTCGGCGACGCTCCCGGGCCCGGAGGTCGCCTATCTAGACAGGCGCGCATGGGCCTCTTCGAGCTGGTCATCGCCCTGCTCTTCGCCGGGGCGCTCTTCGCCCTCTGGTCCGACCGGCTGAGGGTTCCCTATCCGACCCTGCTCGCCGGGGTGGGAGCGCTGATCGCGCTCGCTCCCGGAGCGCCCAGCGTCACGCTGGATCCTCAGCTGGCGCTGGCCCTGTTCGTCGCTCCGACCTTGCTCGACGCGGCATACGACGCCTCGCCGCGCGACCTTC
>DASXGF010000595.1:0-2300 GCA_036489275.1 Myxococcaceae bacterium
GTCGCCCTTCTCATCGCCGCATCTCCCGAGACCTCGCCGGCCACCCCCACCGAGCCCGCCCCCGACATGGAGCAGGGGCTGGTCCCCGACGACGTCACCGAGGTCTGGAACCCGGCGTTCCCCGCAGGGCCGCCGCCGGCCACGCTCGCACCGGCGGGCCGCCGGGTGAACCTCCGGATCATGGATCCGGTGTTCGGCGGTGAGCTGGCGGCGCCACGCGCCGAGTTCGAGGCCGGCCGCTACGAGCGGACCGTCCAGCTGCTCGCGAAGGCGAAGGACACGCCGCCGGTCCGCTACCTGCGCGCGCTGGCGCAGCTGCGTCTCCGCGCTGCGCCCGGGCCGGCCGCGGAGCTGGAGGCGCTCGCCACCGAGCTGCCCGCCATCGCCGATCGCTGCCGGCTGCAGGCGGGTCTCGCCCGCGAGGAGCTCGGAGAGCTGGAGGCCGCCTCGCGCCTCTTCGGCTCGGTTCCGCCCACCTCACGCGTCTTCCCCGACGCCCGCTTCGGCCTGGCCCGCATCCTCCGGCGCCAGGGACAGCCCGCCGCGGCGGCCGAGGCGCTCGATCCGCTCGCCAAGGGCGCCTCGCCGCTCTGGGGCCGCGACGTGGCCGCCGAGGCGCTGGTGACGCAGGCCGACCTCGGCCGTGCCCGCCGGGATGGCGAGGCCGAGCGCCAGGCGCTGCTCGCCCTCTGGAGCAGCCACCCTCGCTCACCGCTCGCGGTCCAGGCGGAGCGCCGCCTCGGCAAGGCCGCGCTCACCGTTCCGGCGACGGTGGCGCGTGCCGAGGCGCTGGTGGAGCTGCACAGGAATCGCCAGGGGCTCGAGGTGCTGCGCCCGGTGCTCCCGAAGCTGAAGATTCCCGACCCGCTCGCCTGCCGCGCGCGGCTGGTGGAGGGGCGGGCGCTGCGCAAGGAGCGCCGCCACGGCGAGGTCCAGGACGTGCTCGGCCCCGTGGTGCGTGGCTGCACCGACCCGGACCTCCGCGTGCGCGCGCTCTATCTGCTCGGCACGTCGCAGTCAGTCGTCGCGCCCGCCTCGGCGGTGAAGACCTTCGACGCGCTGGCCAAGGAGTTCCCCGAGAACCCGCTCGCCGACGATGCGCTCTTCGTCGCCGCCGACCTCCTCGCCCAGGACGGGAACAACGACGGCGCCCTCTCCCGGCTGGACCGCATCGCCGAGCGGTACCCCGAGGGGGATCAGCTGGGCGAGGCACTGTTCAAGGCGTTCTGGCTCCGGCACCGGGCAGGCGATGAGACCGGGGCGCTCGCGGCGCTGAAGACGCTGGAGACGGCGCGCGCCGGTGCCGAGGAGAGCTACGACGTCGAGCGGGCGCGCTACTGGCGGGCGCGGGTCCTGGACCAGACGAAGCACACCGACGAGGCGCTCCCCCTCTGGGAGGCGCTGGCCCTGGACCACCCCGCCACCTACTACGGGTTGATGGCGCGGGAGCGGCTGGCGGAGCGAGACCCGATGCGCGCCTCGCGGGTGGCGGCCCTGCTCGCGCCGCTCCCCCCGGCGGCGCCGCCCACCGACTACGAGGCCGGCACGCTGCTCGAGGATCCGCATTTCCTGGCCGGCGTGGAGCTGCTCCGGCTCGGCTTCAACGACGCCGCGTCCTCGGAGCTCCTCGCCGCCCGCCGCACCGGTCAGCCGCCCGAGGCGCAGCGGCTACTCGTCGAGGCGCTGGCCCGCACCGGCGACGTCCGGTCCGCCCACGGGGTTGCCCGCCTGACGCTCCGCCGCGACCTCAGCGGCCCGGTCGTGCCGGCCTCGCGGGACCTCTGGGCCATCGCTTACCCGGACGCCTTCCGTGACCTGGTGGTGCGCTACACCCGCGGCTCGGCGGTGGAGCCCGAATTGCTACAAGCGCTGATGCGCGAGGAGAGCGCCCTGGATCCGAAGGCCCTGTCCTGGGCCGGCGCAGTGGGGCTCACCCAGCTGATGCTCCCCACCGCGCGCGAGGTGGCGCGCTCCTTGCGCCTCCGCGCGCCCAGTGCCGAGCAGCTGCAGAACCCCGCGACCAACATCCAGCTCGGCGCGGCGTACCTTGCGCGCCTGCTCCAGCGCTTCGACGGGAACGTGGCGCTGGCGGTGGCCAGCTACAACGCCGGCGAGGGGGCGGTGAGCCGCTGGCGCGCCGCCCGGCCCGAGACCGAGCTGGACCGCTGGGTCGAGGAGATTCCGCTCTCCGAGACGCGGGGCTACGTGAAGCGAGTGCTCCGGAGCTGGAACACCTATCGCCTCCTCGGTGGCCGGCCGTTGCCCGGGGTGGTGAAGACCACCGCCCCTGCCGCCCCGCG
>DASXGF010000618.1:0-18478 GCA_036489275.1 Myxococcaceae bacterium
GAAGTCCTCCGGGTCCTCGGCCACCAGCTCCAGGGCCTCCTCCGGATCGCTCACCGAGGTCACCAGGTAGCCGATCCGCCGGAGCTGCTCGCTCACCACCCGCGCGATGATGGGCTCGTCGTCCACCAGGAGAATTCGCTCGCCCTGCCCCGGCGCAACGACCGTCGGCGTGACCAGCGGCTCCGGCCGCTCCACCCCGACCGCGGGCAGCTCGACGTCGAAGGTGGTCCCCCTTCCCGGCTCGCTCCGGACGAAGATCTGCCCGCCGTGGTCCTGGACGATGCCCTGGACGACGGCGAGCCCGAGCCCGGTGCCCTCGCCGATCGCCCGCGTGGTGAAGAAGGGCTCGAAGATGCGCTCCAGCACCTCGGGCGCCATCCCCGCCCCGTCGTCGCTCACCCGGAGCCGCACCGTGCCCGGCGCCCCGTCCTCTGCTCCAGAGCCGGGAAGGTTCCCGAGGTAGACGCCGATCCTCCCCGTGCGGCCGTGCAGCGCCGCGGCGGAGTTGGTCACGAGGTTGATGACCACCTGGTGCATCTGCCCCTGGTCCGCGAGCACCATCGCCGTGCCCGAGTCGATCGCCGCCTCGAGCTCGACCGAGGCGGGAATCGAGGCGCGCAGCAGCTTCAGGGCCTCGCTGATGACCTGCTGCAGCCGCACCGGGTGGTGCTCCTGGCCGGTGCTCCGGGCGAAGGTGAGCAGCTGCCGGACCACGTCCCGGGCGCGGGCTCCAGCCTGGAGGATCTCCGCCGCCCGGGCCCTGAGCGGCGGCGGCCCCTCGTCCAGGAGCAGCTGCGCGTGTCCGAGGATGGCCGTGAGCACGTTGTTGAAGTCGTGGGCGATGCCACTGGCCAGCGTGCCGATGGCCTCGCGCTTCTGCGACTGCCGCAGCTGCATCTCCAGCTGCGCGCGCCGGGCCTCGGCCTCCTTGCGCTCGCTGACGTCACGGCCGATGCACAGGAGGTCCGCCGAGGCATCCGGGGACACGGCGAGCATCACCTCCAGGACCCGCTCGCCCGTGGCCGAGCGGACCGGCACCTCGAGGGCCGGGCCTGGTGACTGTCGCAGAGCAGCCCAGAGCTCCTCGGCCCGCCCGCCGGCGATGAGCGCGGTGAACGGTTGCCCGACCCAGTCCGCCGCCCTGAGCCCGGTCACCGTCTCGAAGGCCGGGTTCAGCGAGGTGATCCGCCCGTCCGGGCGCACGGTGAAGATGACGTCACGGGCCCGATCGACCAGCGAGCGGTAGCGGCTCTCCGACACGCGGAGGTTCCGCGCGGCCAGCAGCTGGAAGGCCACGACGAGCCCGGCGTACACCGCGAAGTCCGCCCAGGTCGCGAGCGGCGAGTTCCGGATCGACGGGGCCGGCAGCAGTCCCCACGTCCCGGCCATCGCGAGCCAGAGCCCGGTGAGGACCACCACGACCGCGGTCAGCACGGTGGCCTGCGTTCCCAGGAGCAGGCCCGCGGCCACCACCAGGACCAGATATCCGAGCGTCGAGGAGGCACCGAGCCCCCCGGCGGTCCAGGCCGAGAACGAGAGCAGGAGCCAGCCGCAGGCGAGGTAGCCGATCGAGGCGAGCACCACCCATCCGCGCCGGACCGCCAGCATCAGCAGGCCGATGACCGCCCATCCGAAGACGCATTGCCCTCCGTAGCGGGCGACGGCGTCCGGCTCGACCCAGGTCGAGGCGGCGAAGTACACGACGAACCCCGCGGCCTGGATCCAGAGGAAGGAGATCAGCAGCCGGGCGCCCCGCGTGCGGAGCTCCACCGGATCCGACGCCGACCCGCGGCGCGGCTCGATGAACAAGCTTTCCTGAGGGGTCCCCCGGGGGACCGGCACGCGCCAGCGGAGCTTCACCATCGGGGGCCCTATCAGAAAAGGACCGATGCGCTCGCATGGGTCCGCGGCGGCCCGGGCCGTTGGTTCACCATCAGGTGCGACTGCCGCCCACCTGCCCTATGGTGCCGCCGTCCAATGCGCCTCGTCGCCCTGTTGCTCCTGGCCGCATCCCCTGCCCTCGCCGCTCAGCCACGCACCTTCCGGGTCGATTACTTCCACACCGGAAGCGACGGGAAGGAGATCTTCAGCCTCGATCGGCTGGTGGTCGAGCCGCTCGCCTGGCCGGGGAATCCGGCCCGCCCGATCGACGACACCGACTCGGGCAAGTACCGGTTCCTGGTGCGAGACGCGGCGAGCAAGACGCTCCTCTACTCGCGCGGGTTCAGCTCCATCTTCGGCGAGTGGGAGGACACCCAGGACGCGAAGGAGCGAGCACGCACCTTCGAGGAGTCGCTCCGCTTTCCGCTCCCCACCGGGCCGGTGGAGGTGACCCTGGAGAAGCGCGACCGGGCGAACGCCTTCGTCCCGGTCTGGACCTTCAAGGTCGACCCGAAGGACCAGACGGTCAGCGACGCGGTCCCGGACAGCCCAGGGCCGCTCCTCCCGCTGCTGAAGTCCGGACCGTCCGAGTCCAAGGTAGATCTCCTGATCCTCGGCGACGGCTACACCCGGGCGCAGCGTGGGAAGTTCGAGAAGGACGCGCGGCGGCTGGTGTCCATCCTCTTCTCCAAGTCGCCGTTCAAGGAGCGGAAGCAGGACTTCAACGTCTGGGGCCTCAGCCCCGAGTCCCGCGAGCCGGGCATCTCCCGGCCCTCCACCGGAGTCCACCGGCGGAGCCGCATCGGCGCGACCTACGACGCCTTCGGCAGCGAGCGCTACGTGCTCACCTTCGACAACCGCTCCTTCCGCGACGTCGCCTCCTTCGCCCCCTACGAGTTCGTGGAGATCCTGGTCAACGGGAACACCTACGGGGGCGGAGGCATCTTCGGCCTCTACAGCACCGTGGCCGCCGACTCGCTCTGGGCTCCCTACGTCTTCGTCCACGAGTTCGGCCACCACTTCGCGGGCCTGGCCGACGAGTACTACACCTCGGACACCGCCCTGCTCCCCGCCGCCGAGCGACTCGAGCCGTGGGAGCCCAACGTGACCGCGCTGAAGGATCCGGCGCAGCTCAAGTGGAAGTCGCTGGTCTCGCCTGGCACCCCGGTCCCCACGCCGTGGCGGAAGGAGGAGTTCGAGACGTTCAGCCGCGCCGTCCAGGCCGAGCGGAAGAAGATCCGCGCCGACCGCCGGCCGGAGTCGGAGATGGACGCCCTCTTCACCCGGGAGATGAAGGAGGTGACGCGCATCCTCGGCACGGACCAGCACTCCGGCAAGGTGGGGGCGTTCGAGGGCGCGATGTACGAGTCGCGCGGCTACTTCCGGCCCCAGGAAGACTGCATCATGTTCACCCGGGACGAGGTGCCCTTCTGCAGCGTGTGCCAGGCGGCGCTCTCGCGGATCATCGATCTCTACAGCCGGGGCCCGGCGCGGTGATCCGGGTCGGTCTGGTGGCTCTCGGCGGGGCGATCGGCTCGGTCGCGCGCTACGGGGTCGGGGCACTGGCGGCGCAGCTCTTCGGTCCCGCCTTCCCCGTTGGAACCCTGCTGGTGAACCTGAGCGGCTCGTTCCTCATCGCACTCGTGATGCACATCGCGCTGAGCGGGACCGCCATCTCGCTCGAGCTCCGCATCTTCCTCACCACCGGCATCATGGGCGGGTTCACCACCTACTCCTCCTTCAACTACGAGACGCTGGCGCTGCTGAACCAGCGGGCCTATGGCCTCGCCGGCTTGAACATGGCCGCCACCGTGGTGGGATGCCTGCTGGCCGGGATCCTGGGCCTCGCCGCGGGCCGCGCCCTGGCAGGAGGGTGAAGCGATGGGTCACCGCATCCTCGAGGGCGAGCAGACGCTGCTCCGCATCTTCCTCGGCGAGTCGGACCAGTGGCACGGCCGCCCGCTGCACCTCGCGCTGCTGGAGCGGCTCCGCAAGGAAGGCACGGCGGGGGTGACGGTGCTGCGGGGCATCGCCGGGTTCGGCGCCCGCAGCGTCGTGCACACCACGCACATCCTCCGGCTCAGCGAGGACCTGCCCATCGTGCTCGAGCTGGTGGACACGCCCGGGCAGGTGGAGCGGCTGCTCCCCATCCTCGACGAGATGGTCGGCGAGGGGCTGGTGACGATGGAGAAGGTCCGGGTCGTGAAGTACGCGCCTGGAAAGCGCTGACGCCCGCGAGGGCCCACCCTCAGCGGAAGAGGGCGATGGCCTTGACGAGCGTGTTGAGCACGCCCCAGAGCAGCGGAATTCCCACCGCTGCCCAGGCGAACGCCACGACCGCGGGGCTGTGGCTCCAGTCCTGCTCTCTCTGCGCGACGGGGTCGGTCATCGGGTCCTCACTTGGCGAAGCTCGGCTCGCCCTCGGGCAGCGGCGCGCGCTCGGCCTCGACGTGACGCTGGTTCACCGGCCGGAGCGCGAGGTTGCAGAAGAAGCCGACCACCAGGAGGCCGGCCATGATGTACATGGTCACGTTGTAGGCCTGGTACTTGGGGACGCCGTGGGCCACCTGCCACTGGCGGATGTAGTTCACCAGCACCGGCCCGAAGATGCCGGCCGCGCTCCAGGCGGTGAGCAGCCGGCCGTGCACGGCGCTCACGTACTTCACGCCGAAGACGTCGGCCAGGTAAGCGGGGACGGTGGAGAAGCCGCCGCCGTACATGCTGATGATGACGCAGAAGGCGGCCACGAAGAGCGCCACGCTTCCGACCGTGCCGGTGAGCGGGACCAGGAAGTAGAGGATGGTCCCCAGGATGAAGAACACCGCGTAGGTCGCCTTGCGGCCGATCTTGTCGGACAGCGAGGCCCAGCTGAAGCGGCCGCCCATGTTGAAGAGGCTCATGAGGCCCACGAACCCGGCGGCGGCGCTGGGGGTGACCTTCCCGCGGAACATCTCCTGGATCATGGCCGAGGCCTGACCGAGGACGCCGATGCCCGCTGTCACGTTCAGGCAGAGCACCCACCACATGAACCAGAACTGCGGAGTCTTGATCGCCTCCTGCGGCGTGACATTGTGGGCGGTGATCAGCGCCCCTTCCTTGAGCGGGCGAGGCGTCCAGCCGGCCGGTCTCCACCCCGGAGCCGGGAGGCGGTAGCCGAAGGCGCCGCCGAGCATGAAGACCAGGTAGACGATGCCCAGCACCACCCAGGTCTGGGCGACGCCGGTCGAGGTCGGCGAGCTGAAGGCCTTCATCAGCGTGTCGGAGAGTGGGGAGGCGATGAGCGCCCCGCCCCCGAAGCCCATGATCGCCATGCCGGTGGACATGCCGCGCCGGTCGGGGAACCAGCTGATCAGCGTGGAGACCGGGGTGATGTAGCCGATGCCCAGGCCAATCCCGCCGATGAACCCGTAGCCCAGGTAGACGAGCCAGAGCTGGTGGGTCGAGATGCCCAGCGCGCCGACCAGGAAGCCGATCCCCCAGCAGACCGCCGCCACGAATCCGGACTTCCGGGGGCCCTCGCGCTGGACCCAGGTCCCGAAGAGGGCGGCCGACAGGCCGAGCATCACGATCGCGATGCTGAAGATCCACCCCAGCTCGGCGAGCGTCCAGTCCCCGGACACCGACCTGGAGATCCCGAGTTGACGGGTCAGCGGCAGGTTGAAGACGCTGAGCGCGTATGCCTGTCCAATGCAGAGGTGCGTCGCGAGCGCGCAGGGTGGAATGAGCCACCGGTTGAAGCCGGGTGACGCGATGATGCGTTCCTTGTCGAGGATACCTGGCACGATCTTCACCTCCGGGAGGTCATTCGATCGAGTCGCGAACCCGGTGACGGTGCAACGATTTCGGAGTGGCTGTCACCCGGTGAACCCTTGGGGGCCCATACAAGGGATCCCATATAAGACGAATGGGCTCCCATTCAAGCTGCTTCTCGTTCACGTATGGGTTATCCAGCACCAGGAGGCCTGCACTGATGGACCGCACGCGGGATGACACGCCCGGAGAAGGCACCGGCGGCCCCCGGATCGATCGCGGGGTGGATCCGCTGACCCCGGAAACGACCGAGACGCCAGCGCTCGCTCCCGCGGCCACGGTGGCGGGAGGCATCCCGGCCATCGTCAGCGCGCTGCGGCACGCGGTGGGCGAGACCGGCGTCCTCCGTGCCGGACGCCTGCTCCGCGACCTGAACCAGTTCCACGGCTACGACTGCCCCGGATGCGCCTGGCCGGATCCGGACCTGCACCGCAGCGTGGCCGAGTTCTGCGAGAACGGGGCGAAGGCCATCGCCGAGGAGGCGACGGTCCGCCGGGTGGACCCGGAATTCTTCTCTCGCTGGAGCGTCGCCGAGCTGTCCCGGCGAAACGACTACTGGCTGGGAAAGCAGGGCCGGCTCACGCATCCCATGCTGCTCACCCCGGGGTCGAGCCATTACCAGCCGATCGGCTGGGACGAGGCCTTCGCCCTGGTGGCCTCGGAGCTCCGGGCGCTCGATTCCCCGGACGAGGCGATCTTCTACACGTCGGGCCGGACCTCGAACGAGGCGGCGTTCCTCTACCAGCTCTTCGTCCGGGAGCTCGGGACCAACAACCTGCCCGACTGCAGCAACATGTGTCACGAATCGAGCGGGGTCGCCCTCGGGGAGACGCTCGGTCTGGGCAAGGGCTCGGTGACGCTCGAGGACTTCGACCACACCCAGCTCATCGTCGTCATCGGCCAGAACCCGGGCACCAACCACCCGCGCATGCTGTCCGCGCTCCAGCGAGCCGTGGAGCGGGGAGCGCGCATCGTCAGCGTGAATCCGCTCCCCGAGGCCGGGCTGATCCGCTTCCGGCATCCCCAGCGACCGCTGGATCTCCTCGGCAAGGGGACGCCGCTCGCCTCGCTCTTCCTGCCGGTCAGGATCAACGGCGACGTCCCGCTGCTCCTCGGGGTGGCGAAGATGCTGCTGGAGATGGCGGAGTCACGGCCGGAGATCGTCGCCCGCGACTTCATCGCCGCGCACACCGAGGGCTTCGAGACCTGGGAGGCCGCGGTTCGCGCCGCGCCCTGGGACGTGCTCGTGACCGGGAGCGGCATCTCCCGCGAGCAGATGCGAGCACTGGCCGAGCTCATGGCCTCGAACGAGCGGATCATCGTCACCTGGGCGATGGGGCTCACCCAGCACCGCAACGCGGTCCACAACATCCAGGAGATCGTCAACCTCCTCCTGCTCCGCGGGAGCATCGGCAAGCCGGGCGCGGGGACCTGTCCCGTGCGCGGGCACAGCAACGTCCAGGGCGACCGGACGGTGGGCATCACCGAGCGCCCCTCGGCGGCGTTCCTCGACCGGTTGCGCGAGGTCGTGAAGTTCGAGCCGCCGCGCACCCACGGCCTGGACACCGTGGCGAGCATCCGGGCCATGGCCGAGGGCCGGGCGAAGGTCTTCCTCGCGCTGGGCGGCAACTTCGTCTCCGCGGCGCCGGACACCGCGCTGACCGGGAAGGCGCTCCAGTCCACGCGCCTCACCGTGCACGTCTCCACCAAGCTCAACCGCTCGCATCTGGTCGCCGGGCGGACCGGCCTCATCCTGCCGGCCCTCGGGCGGACGGAGTGGGACGTGCAGGCCTCCGGCCGTCAGCTGGTCTCGGTGGAGAACTCGATGGGAGTTGTCCACCAGTGCCAGGGCTCGCTGCCGCCCGTCTCCGGGGAGCTCCGCTCCGAGCCGGCCATCGTCGCCGGCCTCGCGCGGGCGACGCTCGGCGAGAGGAGCAAGGTCGACTGGGAGGGGCTGGCCGGCGACTACGACCGCATCCGTGACCTCCTCGAGAAGGTCGTTCCCGGGTTCGAGCGCTACAACCAGCGCGTCCGCGAGCCGGGGGGCTTCCACCTCCCCAACGGACCGCGGCAGGGGCGCTTCACCACGCCCGGCGGGAAGGCCCGGTTCACCGTTCACCCGGTTCCGGCGGAGCCGCTCGGCCCCGGCCAGCTGATGATGATGACCATTCGCAGTCACGACCAGTTCAACACCACCATCTACGGACTCGAGGACCGCTACCGTGGCATCGGCCGCGAGCGGCGGGTGGTACTGATGAACGCGGACGACCTCCGAGAGCGCGGGCTCTCGGCCGGGCAGCTGGTCGACCTCACCAGCCACTTCCAGGGCGAGGCGCGGGTCGCGCGGCGCTTCGTCGTCGTCGAATACCCCATCCCGCCCCGCTGCTGCGCGACGTACTTCCCCGAGGCCAACGTGCTGGTGCCCCTCGGAGCGGTGGCCGAGAAGAGCAACACCCCGGCCTCGAAGTCGGTGGTGGTGACGGTCGCGGCCTCGGAGGGCTCGGTGCCGCAGCATCCCGACCTCCACGGCGAGGCACCGGCCCAGTCCTGACGCACGCCGACGGATCGGCCGGACCTTCCCCGTCCAGGGGGCTTCCGGGGGAACTGTGCTGGCGCCCTCCCCCACGCCTCCGGTATGGGGGGCGCCGGAGGACGCACGTGGCTCTCGACCTGAAGGACAGCCTGGGACACCCGAAGGACCCGGACACCGTCAGCGGCATGGCCCGCGGGCTCATGGGCAGCGGCATCCTCAAGGTCGCCGGCGAGATCCGGGAGCTCGTCGCGAAGGGCCAGAAGGTCTGCAACCTGACCGTGGGCGACTTCGCGCCGAAGGAGTTCCCGATCCCCACCGCGCTGCGCGACCTCATCGGCGAGGCGCTCCGGGCGGGCGAGACCAACTACCCGCCGGCGGACGGCATGCCCGAGCTGCGGCAGGCGGTGCAGCGCCTCTACGCGCGGAGCCTCGGGCTGCACTACCCGCTGGAGAGCATCGTCATCGCCAGCGGCGCCCGGCCCATCGTCTACGGGACGTACCGCAGCGTGGTCGACCCGGGCGACGTGGTCGTCTACCCGGTGCCCAGCTGGAACAACAACTATTACGTCCACATGGTGGGGGCGACGGGCGCGGTGGTTCCGACGCATCCGGAGCAGGGCTTCATGCCCACGGTGGAGCAGATCCGTCCGCACCTGCCCAGGGCACGCTTCCTCTGCCTCGGCAGCCCGCTCAATCCCACCGGGACGATGTTCGCCGCCGACCGGCTCAAGGCGGTGTGCGAGGCGGTGGTGGAGGAGAACCTCGAGCGCAAGCATGGCGGCCGCCCGCCGGTCATCGTGATGTACGACCAGATCTACTGGGTGCTGACCTTCGGCGGAGCGAAGCACGTGACGCCGGTGGGCCTGGTCCCGGAGATGGCGCCATACACGGTGTTCGTGGACGGGATCTCCAAGGCGTTCGCCGCCACCGGCCTTCGCGTGGGATGGGGCGTGGGGCCGCCGTCGATCATCTCCCGGATGAAGGACCTCATCGGCCACACCGGCGCGTGGGCGCCGCGCGCCGAGCAGGTGGCCTCGGCGCGGTTCCTGGCCGACACCCCGGCGGTGGAGAAGTACCTCGACGAGATGCGCCGTGGGGTCGACTCACGCCTGGAGACGCTGCACGACGGGCTGATGGAGATCCGCTCGCGCGGCTTGCCGGTCAGCGACATCGCGCCGCAGGGGGCGATCTACCTCTCGGTGCGCTTCGACCTCATCGGGCGCAAGGGCATCCGGACCAACGAGGACATCCGGAAGCTCCTGCTCGAGCGCGCCGGCTTCGCGATGGTTCCGTTCCAGGCGTTCGGACTCGAGGAAGAGACCGGCTGGTTCCGATGCAGCGTGGGCGCGGTGTCCGAGGCGGAGATCCGCGAGGTGCTCCCCCGGGTCGAGGCCGCGCTGCGAACGGTGGTCGACGCCGCGGCCTAGACCGGGGCCCTACATCAGGGAGAGCTGGGGCTCCTCGCTCTCGCCCACCAGCGCGACGTCGCCGGTGCGCTCGAGCGTCTCCGAGGCCGCGCTGCAGGCGAGCGAGCAGTAGACCCTCGCGCCGTCCCGCATCACGGACTCGAGCCAGCGGGCGAGATCTTCCGTGCACACCAGCGGCCGCCCGCACCGGCAGCACATCAGTCGACTCGGCTCCATCGAACGTCTCCTCCGGCCCTCGCTGCCGCTGCTCAGGACGACCGGCGTCCCCGCTCCATTCACCTGGAACACCGGCGGGCGGGGTGAAGTTGCACCCGCCTCGATGGAGCGAAGGTGCGACTCCTCGGGCGCTCAGGACGACAGCAAGCTCGCCTTCGCCTGCCGCTCGAAGGCCGTGACCTCGCTCTGCACCCAGGCCTCGTCCCGCCCGAGCTCGCGGGCGACGAGCCGCGCCACCGCCGGCGCACACTCCATCGCCGCCCGGGCATCGAGGATGAGCGCGCGGGTCCGCCGCGAGAGCACGTCCTCGACGGTCCGCGCCATCTCGTGCCGCTCCGCCCAGACCACCTCGCAGAGGAGGTAGGGCAGCCTCGGGTGGATCGGCACCGCCAGGTCCGGGTCCTGCTCGGCGAGGTCGCGGACCAGGTCGGCGTCGGTCCCGTAGGCGGCCAGCATCTCGCTCGGGGTGCCTTCCCTGGAGTGTTCCGCCCGGTCCTCCACCGGCGCGCCGTGGAGCTTGAGCCCGGCCGTGACCGAGGGGCGCTCCGGGAATCCCGCGACCCGCGCCGCGTGGTCGACCACGTCCTGGCCCATGCGCCGGTACGTCGTCCACTTCCCGCCCACGATGGTGACCAGCCCGCTCTCGCTCTCGAAGATGCTGTGGTCGCGGCTGAGCGACGCCGTGCGGGTGGCCCCCTCGGTCCGGACCAGCGGGCGGAGCCCGGCGTAGACGCTGAGCACGTCCTCGCGCTTCGGGTCCCGCGAGAGGTAGCGCGCGGCGTGCTCGAGCAGGAAGGCGATCTCCTCCTCCAGTGGCCGTGGCTCGGCGCTCGCCTCGGGCACGGGCGTGTCGGTGGTGCCGACGAGTGCGCGCTTGTGCCAGGGAACGACGAACAGCACCCGACCGTCGTCGGTCCGGGGAATCATCAGCGCGTGCGCCCCGGGCAGGAATGCGTCGGGAAGGACCAGATGGACGCCTTGCGACGGCGCGACCAGGGACGCTGCCCCCGGCTCGTCCATCCGCCGGACCGCGTCGGAGAAGACCCCGGTCGCGTTGATCACCACCTTCGCCTGGACCTCGTGCTCGCCGCCGGACTCCTCGTCGCGCACCTGGACGCCACGGACCTTCCCGTCGCTCTTGAGGAGCCCCACCACGCTGGCGTGGTTCACCAGCACCGCGCCCAGGTCGTCGGCGGTCAACGCGAGTGTCACCGCCAGCCGCGCGTCGTCGAACTGGCCATCGAAGTAGCGCACCCCGCCCTTCAGCTGATCCGGCTCCAGCGTCGGAATGCGCTCCAGCACCTGCGCGCGCGACAGCAGCTGGCTCTTGCCGAGGCGGTGCCTCCCCGCGAGCACGTCGTACAGCTTGAGCCCCACGCCGTAGTAAGGGCCGGACCACCAGGCGTAAGCGGGGACGACGAACTCCAGATCCCCCACCAGGTGCGGCGCGTTCCGGCGGAGCCTGCCGCGCTCGAGCAGCGCCTCGCGGACCAGGCCCACGTTGCCCTGCGCCAGGTAACGCACGCCCCCGTGCACCAGCTTGGTCGAACGGCTGGACGTCCCCTGGGCGAAGTCGCGGGCCTCGAGCAGCACCGTCCGGTAGCCGCGCGCCGCCGCCTCCACGGCCGCGCCCAGACCGGTCGCCCCGCCGCCGACGATGGCGATGTCGAAGGGGTCCGAGAGCCGACCGAGGTTGCGGGCGCGGTCCATCGCGTGCTCCCTCACACGCTAGCAGCGGCCCGGCGGAAGGCGATGCCCCCTTCCCTCCGGCGTCCTCCCGGGGCAAGGTGCTGCCCGTGGCCACCACACCCTTCTACCCGTTCGTTCCCCGGAAGCAGCGCTCGCGCGTCACCAAGGAGCCGGACACCGCCGGACACTGGACGCCCCTCTTCCCGGACATGATCGGCTACGGCCAGCTGGGGGGCGGCGCGGTTCCCGCCGACTTCCACTGGAGGAGCAATCCGAAGCAGTTCCAGGAGGAGCTCACCGACGCCGAGCTCCGCGAGCTGGCCAAGGAGTACCACGCCCTGCCCGAGGTGCTCCTCCCACTCGCGTTGCCCGCGAGCACCGGCTAGGCCCTCGCCGACTCCGGCGCCCGTCACTTCACGAGCATGTAGGCGCCGATCCCCAGCCCGATGACGATGATCGCCCAGCGCACCATCGCCTCGCCGATGCGCTGCGCGACCCAGGCCCCCCCGTAGCCACCGAGCACCGATCCCACGGCCATCAGCGCCGCCAGCGGCCAGTGCACGTGATGCCCGAGGGCGAAGAACACCGCGGCGATGCCGTTGATGCACACCGCGGCGAAGTTCTTGAGCCCGTTCATCTGGTGGATGCTGGTCAGACCGATGAACCCCAGCTCGGCGAGCATGAGGATGCCCATGCCCGCGCCGAAGAATCCGCCGTAGATCGCCACCACGAACTGCGCTCCGGCCAGGCCCCAGAGGTTGAGGTCGTCGAGACGCTTCTCGCCTTGCCCAGCGTTCCTCTTCTCACGCCAGCGGCGAAGCGGCTCCTGGGCGATGAACAGCGCCGTCGAGCCGAGGATGAGCCAGGGGACGAGGGCGCGAAACAGCGCATCCCCGGCGATCACCACCAGCCACGCTCCGATCAGCCCTCCGGCGAGGCTCGCCGCCAGGAGGTAGACCAGCACCCGGCGGCTGTTGCTGCCCAGCTCTGCCCGGAAGCCCAGCCCGGCGGTGAGTGAGCCGGGAACCAGCGCGACGGCGTTGGTGGCATTCGCCGCGACCGGCGTCACCCCGACGGCCAGCAGCGCCGGAAAGGTGAGCACCGTCCCGCCTCCGGCGAGCGCGTTCATCACCCCGGCGGCGATCGAGGTCACGAGCAGGAGGACGACGGTGCCGGGATGAATGCTCACGCTGGGAGCCGCGGCTCATAACACCGCCGGCCCCCGTGCTCAGAGCGGATTGCGCTGGGCCATCGCGTTGTACGTCGCGTACTTGTAGAGCTCGGAGAGCGTCGGATAGTTGTAGCAGGTGTCGATGAAGAGCTGCGCCCCGGCCCCGCACAGGAGGGCGGTGAGGCCGATGTGGACCAGCTCCGAGGCCTGCTCGCCGATGACGTGGACCCCGAGCAGCTTCATGTCCTCGCGGCGGAAGATGAGCTTCAGGAAGCCGCCCCCGTCCCCGATGATCTGCCCGCGGGCGTTGGTCGCGTAGGCCGCACGGCCCACGACGTAGTCCGTCCCGCACGTCTTGCAGCTCTCCTCGGTCTCCCCGGCCATCGACAGCTCGGGGATGGTGTACAGGCCGTAGGGGAGGATCGGGGCCAGGCGGTCCTTCGGGTACAGGCTGAAACCGTGCGCCATCGCCACCCGGGCCTGCTCCATCGAGGTGGAGGCCAGCGCCGGGAAGCCCACGCAGTCGCCCGCCGCGTAGATGTTGGGAACGCTGGTCTGGTAGTGCTCGTTGACCAGCACCCGACCGCGCTCGCCGAGCTTCACCCCCGCCTCCTCGAGGCCCATCCCGGCGGTGTTGGCGCTCCGTCCGGAGGCCACCAGGAGCGCGGCAGCGGCGATGCTGTCCCCGCCCTTGAGGCCGACGGTGACCCGGCCCTCCTCGACGTCGACCGACTCGACGGTGGCCGGCATCCGGAACTGCACGCCCAGGCCCTCCATCCGCGCCTTGAGGCGGGTGGACATCTCGAGGTCCAGGAAGGAGAGCAGCGGCGCGCGCGCCTCCACCAGGGTCACCGGGATGCCGAGCGCGGCGAAGGTGCAGGCGTACTCGCAGCCGATGACTCCGCCGCCCACCACCACCAGCGAGTGCGGGACCTCGGACATCAAGAGGATGCTGTCCGAGTCGTAGACCCCGGGGGCGGAGAAGTTGAAGAGCGGCGGGTGAAAGGGCGTGCTCCCGGTCGCGACGAGGATCACCTTCGCGGTGAGCCGCTCCTCGGCGCCGGGCCGGCGCACCAGCACCGTGTTCGCGTCCAGGAGGCGTCCCTTGCCCTGGTACACGTCCGCCCCGTGCGAGCGGAGGTTCTGCGCCACCCGGACCTGCTCCTCCTGAGCGACCGCGCGCTCGCGGAAGAGGAGCTCGCGCACGCCGGTCCGTGCCTCGAGGCGCATGTCCACCCCGTAGAGGCCGCGCTGGCGGAACCCGGAGAGAAAGAGCGAGGTCTCACGCAGCGTCTTCGAGGGCAGCGTCCCGGTGTTCGCGCCGGCGCCGCCGAGCAAGGACTGCCGCTCCACCACTGCCACCTTCTTGTGGAAATACCCCGCCTGGGCGGCCCCCTTCTCGCCGCCCGGCCCCGAGCCGATCACCACCAGGTCGTACTCAGCCATCAGTCCGGGTTACAGCACGGTCCAGGGGGGCAGGCACGCGTCACGTTCATGAGAAAAGGTGAAGTCCCGGTGGCAGGCCGTTCCCGGGAGTCCTAGAGGTACCGACCGGAGGAACGAACATGCCGAAGCTCTACGCCACCAAGAACGATCTGTCCGAGCAGACGCGAACCCAGGTGATCGCGCTGTGCAATGCGCGACTCGCTGACTCCGTGGACCTCCAGACGCAGGTCAAGCAGGCCCACTGGAACGTGAAGGGCCCGGACTTCATCGCCCTCCACAAGCTCTTCGACGAGATCAACGAGGAGGTCGAGGAGTACGTCGACCTGACGGCCGAGCGCGTGGTCCAGCTCGGTGGCATCGCCGAGGGAACCGCCCGGATGGTGGTCAAGGCGAGCAAGCTGTCCGACTACCCGGCGAACATTGCCGAGGGTCACCAGCACGTGGATGCGCTCTCGAGCGCCCTGGCGACATACGGCAAGCTCGCCCGCGCCGCCATCGACGAGGCGAACAAGCTGGGCGACGCCGACACCGCGGACATCTTCACCGAGATCTCCCGCGGGGTGGACAAGTGGCTGTGGTTCGTGGAGGCACACCTCCAGTCGAACCGCTGACCGGGTGGTGGTATGGGGGCGGCGATGGCGCTTCCCCCGCTCACCGAGGCCTTGCAGCCTCTGCTGGAGTCGCTCGACGAGGCGCTTCACCAGCGCGACCGTGAGCGGCAGGCCGGTCCCGGCGGACGGCGACCGGTGCAGGTCCTCTACGGCGGCGCGCACCTCTTCAAGCCCGGAGCGCCGGCCCGGATGGGAACGCTGGCCCGCGCCGCGCTCGAGACCTACGCCCCGGATGGGCCGACCTACGCCCACGCGCTCGGTCTGTCCCTGAGCCCCAGCCAGTCCATCGACCTCCGCAAGCGGGTCATCGCCAAGCTGACCAGCGAGCCGGTGGAGGACTTCCGCATCGACTTCGAGGACGGCTACGGCGTCCGTCCCGACGACGAGGAGGACGCGCACGCCGAGGCTGCGGGCATCGCACTGGAGCAGAGCCGCCGCGAGGGCAGCCTCCCGCCGTTCATCGGCGTCCGCCTGAAGCCGTTCACCGGGCAGTCCGCGCGGCGGGCGCTCCGGACGCTGGAGCTGCTGGGAGCGCAGCTGACCGGCGAGCCGATCCCCGGCTTCGCGCTCACTGCCCCGAAGGTCGTCCTGCCCATCCAGGTCGAGATGCTCCGGCGGTCCGCGGAGGCCGTGGAGCACCGGCTCGGATGGCCTGCAGGGGCAATCGCCCTCGAGCTGATGGTGGAGACGCCCTCGGCGCTGATCTCCCTGGACGGGAAGTTCGGCATCCTCTCGCTGGTCGAGGCCGCCGGTGGGCGCTGTCGCTCGGTGCACGTCGGACCGTACGACCTGACCTCCGCGCTGGGCATCAGCGGGGCGAACCAGTGGCTGGGACATCCCTCGGTCGAGCTGGTGCGGCGGCTGCTGCAGCTCGCGCTCTCCGGGACCGGAGTCACCATCGCCGACGGGCCGACAACGCTGCTTCCGGTGGGCCCGCACAAGGAGCCGCGGAACGAGCCGGAGCGCGCGGCGAACCGCGAGGCGGTGTTCCGGGCCTGGTCCCGCGCCGCGGACGACATCCGGAGGGCGTACCGGGACGGCATCGTGCAGGGCTGGGACCTGCATCCCGCGCAGCTGCCCGCCCGCTACGGCGCGCTCTTCGCGACGCTGCGGGAGGAGATTCCTCCGGCGGCGGCCCGGCTCCGGAAGTTCCTCGACCAGGCGGCGCAGGCCACGCGGCTGGGTGCGGAGTTCGACGACGCCGCGACGGCCCGCGGGCTCCTCACGGGCCTGCGCCGGGCGGTGGACAGCGGGGCGGCGACTCTCGGAGAGGTCGAGACCGCGCTCGGGCATTCGCTGGAGCAGGCGGAGGGCCGGCTGACCCGCGGCCTCTCCTCCTGATCTCAGCGTCCCCGCTTCCGCCACTCCGCCACGTCGCGCAGCGCCTCGATCACCAGCGCGGTCCACCCGGTCTGGTGGCTCGCCCCGAGGCCGCGGCCGTTGTCGCCGTGGAAGAACTCGTAGAACAGGATGAGGTCCTTGAACGCCGGGTCGGTGGCGTAGCGCGCCTCGTTCCCGTGCGAGGGCCGGCGCCCGCAGGCGTCGGGGAGGAACAGTCCGAGCAGGCGGGTGGAGAGGAGGTGGGCCACCTCATTCAGCGTGAGGAACTTGCCCGAGCCGGTCGGACACTCGACCTTCAGCGAGTCCCCGTAGAAGTGGTGGTAGCGCTCCAGCGCCTCGATGAGGAGATAGTTGGGCGGGAACCACACCGGGCCGCGCCAGTTCGAGTTGCCGCCGAAGATGCCGGTGCTCGAGTCACCGGGGTCGTAGCGCACCGTCCAGTCGGCGTGCCCGGCGAGCACGTAGGGATGCGCGGCGTGTGCCTGGCTCAGGCTGCGGATGCCGTGGGGGGACAGGAACTCGCGTTCGTCTAGCACGTAGGTCAGCAGGCGGAGCAGGCGGTCGCGCGGGGCCATCGCGAGAAGTCGGGCCCCCGGTGCGCCGTGCTCCGGCGGCCGGTAGTAGACGTGGGCGGCCAGCTCCGGCCGGTTCTCGAGGAACCAGCGCATCCGCTTGCTGAACCCGGGGAGGCGGTCCACCTCGCGGTCGCCGAGCACCTCCGCGGCGAACAGCGGGATGAGGCCCACCAGGCTCCGGATGCGCAGCGGGAAGCTCCGCCCGTCCAGCACCAGCTGGTCGTAGTAGAAGCCGTCCTGCTCGTCCCACAGGCCCTGGCCACCGAGCGCGTTGATCGCGTCGACGATGGCCACGAAGTGCTCGAAGAACTTGCTGGCGATGTCCTCGTAGGTGTCGTCGTTCTGCGCCAGCTCGAGCGCGATGCTGAGCATGGTGGTGCAGAAGAACGCCATCCACGCGGTGCCGTCGGCCTGGGTGAGGTGCCCGCCCGTGGGCAGCGGCTTGCTGCGATCGAACACCCCGACGTTGTCCAGGCCGAGGAAGCCCCCGGAGAAGAGGTTCTTCCCGTCGGGGTCCTTCCGGTTCACCCACCAGGTGAAGTTGAGCAGCAGCTTCTGGAAGCAGCGCTCGAGGAACTTGGTGTCGCGGCGGCCGCGCGGCCCGGTCTTCTTGTACACGCGCCAGCAGGCCCAGGCGTGCACCGGCGGATTCACGTCCGAGAACGCCCACTCGTATGCCGGCAGGTGCCCGTTGGGATGCATGTACCACTCGCGCAACAGGAGAATCAGCTGCTCCTTGGCGAAGGCCGGGTCCACCTCGCAGAACGGCAGCATGTGGAAGGCGAGATCCCACGCGGCGTACCAGGGGTACTCCCAGCTGTCGGGCATCGACAGCACGTCGCGGTTGTAGAGGTTCTGCGCCCACGCGGCGTTGCGCCCCTCCAGCCGCTGCGGCGGCGGCTTCGGTCCGGCCGGGTCGCCGTCGAGCCAGTCGCGCACGCTGTAGTGGTAGTACTGCTTGCACCAGTGCAGGCCCGCCCAGGCTTGCCGGGCGACGCGCCGCTCCTCGTCGGTGCAGTCCGCCGGGAGCTGCCGGGCGTAGAAGGCGTCCGCCTCCGCTCGCCGGTCGTCGAAGAGGATGTCCACCGTGCCGTCGAAGTCGGCGGCGAGCCCGTGCTCCACCGCCGCCAGGCGCAGCCGCAGCGTCGCCGAGGCCCCCGGGGCGAGCTCCAGCCGGTAGTGCGCCGCGACCTTCGTTCCGGTGCGGTCCGGGTTCAGCGCCTCGCGCCGCCCCCGCACCACCGCCTCGTGGATTCCGTCCTTCGGCCACGGGCTCCGGGACGGTGCGCCGAAGAGCCGCTCGGCGTTGGTCTCGTTGTCGCAGAACAGCATCTGCGGCTGCGCCCCCGAGGGGTCCGGGCCGGGCTCGAAGCGGAACAGCCCGAGCGAGGCATGGCGGGCAAGGACGTGCCCGTCCTCGTCGATCAGCTCTGGACGGGGCCAGTACGCCTCGGTGGTCCGCCCCCAGGCCCAGGTGTTCCGGAACCACAGGGTGGGCAGCACGTGCAGCGGCGCGGGCGCCGGCCCGCGGTTGGTGACGGTGATGCGCATCCAGAGGTCGTCCGGCGCCGCCTTCGCGTACTCGACGCGGACGTCGAAGTAGCGGTCGTCGTCGAGCGCCCCGGTGTCGAGCAGCTCGTACTCCGGCGCAGCCCGGCCACGGCGCCGGTTCTCCTCGATCAGCTGGGTGTAGGGGAACGCGCGCTGCGGATACTTGTAGAGCCCCTCGAGGTAGCTGGCGGTCGGCGTCGCGTCGAGGAAGTAGTACAGCTCCTTCA
>DASXGF010000624.1:0-9098 GCA_036489275.1 Myxococcaceae bacterium
GCGCCCTCGTCCTCTTCGAGCTGCAGGGGCGCCAGGTGGCGGGGTGGGTTGCCCGCACCGCCGCGATCTGCCCCGAGCCGGTCTATCCGGGGAAGAATGCGCTCGCGAAGCTCGTCGCGACCCGGAACGAGGTCTGGGAAAGCCCGTACCGGGCTGCACCCTGAAGATTCTTCCGCCTGACCCACGCCCGGCGCACGGCTGACGCAGGTCGGCTGCACGAGGCGTGAACGGGCGGACAGGTCCGAGCGTTCACCGGCACACCCCTGACGGTGCCGGGCAACGCCTCGCCTCCCCGACTGTCTACACTGCGTTCCCCCGGGTTCTGCCCGGGATGGGGGCCTCCTCGGGGGAGGGAGCGCCGGAGTGGAGGTCGACATGCAGGCCACCCGTGTCATCGGAGCCGTTCTCGCGTTCGTCGCTGCCGGCTGTGCTCACTACGATCAACAGGGACGGGCGGTCCGGACCGGCCCCTCGCGCTTCGATGAGAAGAGCCTGACCGCTCCGGGCATCTCGTACACGCTGCAGGAGGACGGGACCTGGGCCGGTCTCGAGGGAGACCGCTACGAGCGACACGGCGATGACATCCGGAAGGTCGGGGGCTACGCGCCGACGCCGTCGCTCATCCGGGCCTGGGGGTGGGTGGCCATGGACGAGCGGCCGGGCGGACTGAGCTACACGCCCTCGTATCCCGGCGGGGCGGTGTGGACCTTCGTCACCGAGGACGGGGACGGGATTCCCGCCGAGCTCCAGATGCCCCTCTACCTCGCCACCCAGCTGGGCCTCGGCGGTCACTGGATCGACCTGTACACGCCCGGCTCGGAGAAGGCCGGCATCCCGCTGGAGCCGGACTGCGCCACCGTCCTCTTCAACCTCCAGGGTCGCCAGGTGGCCGGCTTCGTCGCCAAGCAGGGCGCGGTCTGTCCCGAGCCGCGGTACCCGGGACGGGAAGCCCTGAGCCGCCTCACCGCGGTCCGGAACGAGGTCTGGGAGAGCCCCGAGCGTCCGGCGCCTCCCTGAGGCGACCCGGACCGCCGGTCAGGACTGGGCTGCGCGCGCCCGCTTCCCGGAGGCCTCGCGGACGTGCAGGTGGTAGCGCACGGCCGCGGACTCGAGGATGCGGGAGACGAGCGCCGCGTAGTCGAGGCCCGCGTCCTCGGCGGCCATCGCCAGCTCGCCCGTCTTCTCGAGGTACGGGTTGGGGTTGGCCTCGAGCATGTACGGCTCGCCGGTCTTGGCGATCCGGAAATCCATGCGGGCGTAGTCCCGGAGCTTGAGCGCCCGGTAGGCCAGACGCGCCGCGCGGTGGATGCGCGCCCGGAGCTCGTCGGACAGGTCCTTGGCGATGACGAGGCGGGGGCTGCCCTCGGTCTCCGGGGCGAACTTCACCTCGCGGTCGGACACCATCGGGACGGCCGGGGACCAGTTCCCGAAGTCCATCTCGATGATCGGCAGGATGGTCGGGTTGCTGGCCGGACCCACGATGCCGACGTAGACCTCGCGGCCGTCGATGTACTCCTCGACCAGTGCCTCGTCCTGGAGGTCGTCGCGGATCTCCCGGACCCGCTCGGTCAGCTCCTGCCAGTTCTGGACCACCGAGTGGCGGCCGATGCCGATGGAGGCGTCCGACCGGGCGGGCTTCACGATGAGCGGGAAGCGCAGGATGCCCTTGGTCTCGAAGGTGTCGTTCTCGAACACCGCGAAGTTCGGGGTGGAGACCTCGTGGAACTCGAGGAGCTGCTTGGTCAGCACCTTGTCCTGGGCGAGGAGCAGGCCCGCCGTGCTCGACCCGGTGTACTTCACCCGGCCCATCTCCATCAGCGCCGCGACGTTGACCTCCATCCGGTAGTCGGAGGCGAAGGTCTCGCAGACGTTGAAGACGAGATCGCACTTGGCCCGCTGGATGTCGCGGAGGATCTCGCTCACCCGGTCGTCGACGGCGACAGTGTTGACCTGGTGGCCGAGTGCGGAGAGTGCCTCGGTGAGCTGCGTCACCACCGGATCCAGCTCGTCGCCCTTCGGCTGGTAGTGGAGGATGGCGATCTTCAGCGCGGGGAGCGGCATTCCTGGCGCAAGATTACGCCGCTCGCAGCGATTCGGCTACTCGGTGTCGAAGAGTCTGCCCGTGTAGAGCTCGTTCATCGCCAGCGCGGTGACCAGTGAACCGAGATTCGCGACGTAGCCGCTCGCGCGATCCGGCGATGCGGTGAGCTTCAGCTGGTCGGTGCGATCCGTCAGGTGGTCGACCACGCTGCGGACGACGGCCCGGTTCACGCCCGAATACTGGGTCGCGGCCTGGATGAGGGTCTGCCGCTGGTCCCGGAGCATCTGCGCCGCGGATGCCGGGGCCGAGCCGGGCGGCTCGAAGAGCTGGAACAGCTCGGTGTCGAGCTTCTCGCCGATCTCGAGGTCCACGCGGTCGGCCAGGTCCCGGAGCCGGTAGTAGTCGGCGACGGTCTCCTCCATCTGGTCGGCGTCGACGTCGTGTGTGTCGAGGCCGACCTGGGGCTGGCGGTGGCCCAGCTCGGTGGCGGTGGCGTCCACGTACTGGAGCTTCTTCAGGGCCGCTCCCCAGTTCTTGTACCGCTGCCGCCAGTCGAGGCCGGGGGTGAGCCACACCGCGAAGGTCTCGGCGAAGTCCTCGTCCGGGTGCTTCTGCGCGTACCAGCCCGGGATGTGCGTCACGTAGGCCCGGGAGAAGGGCTTCGGCTTGAACTCCTCCTTGTACGGCTGGTGATAGTCGCCGAAGAGCGTCCGCCAGCCCGGGGTCTCGTAGAGCCGGTAGGCGTAGTTGAAGCAGTGCCCCGCCTCGTGGCGGAGGTACATGAGGATCTCGCGCTCGGACTCCACCCCGCCGCCCAGCTCCCCCTCGATGGACTGCAGCGCCGGGTTCGCCAGGTAGAAGGGGATGCCGATGACCGGGATGCCGGACGGGCAGCCCCATTCGTCGCTCAGGTAGCACTGCGGCTTGATGTCGATGCCGCGGGCAGCCAGCTCCTCGTGGAGCTGGTGAATGAGCCGCTCGAGGTGGGTCCCCGCCAGCTGGAGCCGGAGGTCCTTGATGCGAGCGCGGAGGAGGGCCTGCCGCTCCGGGCGGAGCGCCGGCTGGGCACGATCGCGGGGGTCCGGCTGCTGGCGCTCGTGGAAGGCGGGCGGTGCAGGGTTCGCCGGCACCGGTGGACGCTCCCGCGCCTCGGGCAGCGGGCGCTCTTGCGGCGTCAGGGTCGACGTCTGGGTCGGCTCCTCTTGCGGCTCGGCCTGGGCGGTTGCGGGGGCGGGGGTCACGGCGAGGAGGGACCTTAACCAGTCCCGGCCGTCGTCGGCTTCCCGACCCTTCGGGGCCCGTTCAGCTGTGCTGGGGTCAGGTCAAAGGCCCGGAATCACGCAATTTACTTAGCGACCGAGCAAGCGTGCGAATGGCCGACTCCCAGAGTCTGAGTTCCGTCCGGGTCAAACCCGACCTCCGCCAAGGAGCAAGCAGGGGGGCGACCCCGGGGCGGCCCCGGCGAACGAAGCCGGAGGCGCGGAGCACGTCGTCGAGCACCTGCTCGAGACGGCGAAGGTCGGCGTCGGTCCCGGAACGCGAGATCTCGCGGATCCGCGGGGACGGGGCGCGCGCGAGCGCGTAGGCGTAGACGCAGATTGCCTGTGCGAGGTTGAGAGAAGGCTGTCTCGCGTCGGCGGGAATGCGGCTGAGCGCATGGCAGCGGGCGAGCGCGTCGCGTCCGAGGCCGGTCCGCTCGTCGCCGAACACCAGGGCGATGCGTCCCGGGCGGCGGGAGGCCTCGGCGGCAAAGGTCTCGGGGTCCATCGGCGCTGGACGGAGCCGTGAACGGCCCGAGGTGCCGACCACCCAGCTGCAGTCGGCGACGGCCTCCTCCAGGGTCGAGGCGAGCCGGGCGGAGGCGAGCACGTCCTCGGCACCCACCGCCAGGGTCCGGGCGCGGGGATCATCCGGGTTCCAGGGAGGGCGGACCCAGGTCCACTCCTTCTGGCCGAAGTTCTTGAGCGCGCGGGCGGCGGCGCCGAGGTTCTCCGGCGTGCGGGGATGAACGAGGACGAAGCGGATCGGCGTGGGCATGCGGGCGGAGAGGAGGCTAGGACGGCGGAATGAAGTCCACCGTGAAACGTCGGACGGTCGATCTCTCGGGCTACCCGGACCTGGTGGTCATCTACCTCGGGATGCGGGTGAACGCCTGGTACGGGCTGAAGACCCTGGTCGGGTTCGGTCCGCGCATCCAGGGAGCGGTGGACGCCAGGCCGGAGGGGCTCCTGCTCCACGAGACCGTCGTCTACTCCCTGTTCCCGCCGAACGTGGGGATGCGCCAGTACTGGAAGGACTTCGACAGCCTCGAGCGCTGGTCCCGGTCCGAGCCACACGCCGCCTGGTGGCGGGAGTTCCTTCGCGACTCGGGCGGAACCGGCTTCTGGCACGAGACCTACTTCATGCGGGGAGGGATGGAGGCGATCTACGACGACGTTCCGTCGCCGATCGGGTTCGCCCGCTTCGCACCGGAGGTGGTGGCGCGCGGCCCGATGTTCGGCGCCCGCAGGCGCGCTGGCCGGCCGGGAGAGTCGGCCGTTCCCGTGCCGGTCGAGGAGGGGAGCCTCGACGAGGGCTCGCCCGGGACATAGTGTGGATCCATCGCTGCTAGGGGTGCCGGGACCGGGTTCGGTCTCGGCTGAGACGGCCGGTGGCCGGACCCTCGGAACCTGAACCGGGTGATGCCGGCGGAGGGAAGCAGTGAACGGAGCCCGAGCGCCCCGTCCTCCGCCCGCGTGGGAGTGTCATGAGCGGACGGACGAAGCTGAGCGTGAGCGGTGAGCGGCTGGAGGGCATCACCCGTGGGCCGCTGCCCGCCTCGAGGAAGGTGTACCGGACGGGAACGCTCCACCCCGAGGTGCGGGTGCCGATCCGGGAGATCTCCCTGTCGCCAACCCGGGTACACCAGGGCGCCACGTGGGTCGAGACGCCCAACGCGCCGGTCCAGGTCTACGACACGAGCGGCCCGTACACCGACCCCGAGGCCCGGATCGACCTGAGCCGCGGGCTCGAGCCGGTCCGGCCCTGGCTGGACCGGGACCCGGCTCTGGAGACGCTGCCGGAGATCACCTCGGCCTACGGCCGGGTCCGCGAGGTGGATCCGCGGCTCCGGGAGTTGCGGATGGCACGGGTGCGGCCCCCCCGGGTGGCCCGGCGCGGCGGCAACGTGACCCAGCTCCACGCGGCCCGGAAGGGCATCGTCACGCCGGAGATGGAGGCGGTGGCGATCCGCGAGAGCCTCGCCGCCGAGCAGGCTGCGGAGGGTCACCACCGTGGTCAGTCGTTCGGGGCCAGCATCCCGCGGCGGGTCACGGCGGAGCTCGTCCGGGACGAGGTCGCGCGGGGCCGGGCGATCATCCCGGCCAACGTGAACCACCCGGAGCTCGAGCCGATGATCATCGGCCGCAACTTCCTGGTGAAGGTGAACGCCAACATCGGCAACTCCGCCGTGACCTCGTCGATCGAGGAGGAGGTGGAGAAGCTGGTGTGGTCCATCCGCTGGGGCGCGGACACGGTGATGGACCTCTCGACCGGGCCCAACATCCACGAGACGCGGGCGTGGATCCTACGGAACAGCCCGGTCCCCATCGGGACGGTGCCCATCTACCAGGCTCTGGAGAAGGTGGGCGGCAAGCCCGAGGACCTGACCTGGGAGATCTACCGGGACACGCTGGTGGAGCAGGCCGAGCAGGGAGTGGACTACTTCACTGTCCACGCCGGAGTCCGGCTCCGGTACATCCCGCTCACCGCGAAGCGGGTGACCGGCATCGTCAGCCGGGGCGGGAGCATCCTCGCCAAGTGGTGCCTCTCCCACCACCAGGAGAACTTCCTCTACACGCACTTCGACGAGATCTGCGAGATCATGAAGGCCTACGACGTGAGCTTCAGCCTGGGCGACGGGCTGCGGCCGGGGTCGATCGCCGACGCGAACGACGCCGCGCAGTTCGGCGAGCTGGAGACCCTCGGCGAGCTGACGAAGAAGGCCTGGGCGCAGGATGTCCAGACGATGATCGAGGGCCCGGGGCACGTCCCGATGCACCTCATCCGCGAGAACATGACGAAGCAGCTCGAGGTCTGCGCCGAGGCGCCGTTCTACACCCTGGGGCCCCTGACCACGGACATCGCCCCGGGCTACGACCACATCACCAGCGGCATCGGCGCGGCGATGATCGGCTGGTTCGGCACGGCGATGCTCTGCTACGTGACGCCCAAGGAGCACCTCGGGCTGCCGGACCGCGAGGACGTGCGGCAGGGCGTGGTGACCTACCGGCTCGCGGCGCACGCGGCGGACCTCGCCAAGGGGCATCCGGGGGCGCAGGCGCGGGACGACGCGCTGTCCAAGGCGCGGTTCGAGTTCCGCTGGGAGGACCAGTTCAACCTCTCGCTGGACCCGGAGAAGGCCCGCGAGTTCCACGACGCGACGCTTCCGGCGGACGGGGCGAAGGTGGCCCACTTCTGCTCGATGTGCGGGCCGCACTTCTGCTCCATGCAGCTCACCCAGGAGGTCCGGGCGGCGGGCGTGGAGCAGGGGATGAAGGAGAAGGCTGAGGAGTTCCGGCGCGAGGGCGGGGAGATCTACCGCTAGTCTTCTACCGCTGGCCCTGCGCGAGGCGGGCGGCGACCTCGGCCGAGTCGAGCGCGCGGTCCAGCGCCTCCTCGGCGTCGCGCGCGTCCTGCTCGACCTCTCCGGCCTCGCGGGCCTTGGCGGCCGCCATGTCCTCCTTGATCCGTCGGAGGTTCTTCACGCCGATGTCCAGGAACGCGCGCGCCACCTCGGGATCGAACTGCGACCCGCCGCAGCGCTGGATCTCGTCCACCGCGTTCTCGAACGTCGTGCCCTTGCGGTACGGCCGGTCCGAGGTCATCGCGTCGAGGGTGTCGGCCACCGCGAAGATGCGGGCGCCGATGTGGATCTCCTCGCCGCGGAGGCCGCGCGGATAGCCGCGGCCGTCGAAGCGCTCCTGGTGGCTGAGGACGATCGCCGCCGGGGTGCTGAGGAACTCGATGCTCCGGATCATGTCGTAGCCGATGTCCGGATGCTTCCGCATCTCCTTCCACTCTTCCGGGGTCAGCTTCGCGGGCTTGAGCAGCACCGCGTCGCTCACGCCGATCTTCCCGATGTCGTGGAGCAGGGCGCCGCGGCCGATCTCCTCCAGCTCCGGGCCCCGCAGGCTCAGCCGCTCGGCGATCGCCTCGGTGTACTTCACCACCCGCTGTGAGTGGTCACTGGTCTCGTGCTCGCGGGCATCGAGCGCCCGCACCAGCGCGAGGAGGGTGGTCTGGTAGGTGTGCTGGATGTTCCGCAGCGCGGTGCGCAGCTCGCCGGTGCGGTCGCGCACCTTCCGCTCCAGCTTCTTCTGGTAACGCTTGCGCGCCAGCTCGATGCGGCGCTTCGCCAGCGCGCGCTCGATCGCGCGGATGAGATCGGTCAGCTTCGGTGGCTTGAGGAGGTAGTCCACCGCGCCGCGCCGCAGGCAGTCGACCGCGGCCTCGGTGTCGCCGTACCCGGTGAGCATGATCACCGCGGTCTCGGGGTAGCGCTCGCGGAACGCCTCCAGCAACCAGATGCCGTCGCGCCCGGGCATCTTCATGTCGCTGATCACCAGCGGCGGTGCCTCGGCCGCGGCGATGTCCAGCGCTCCCTCGGCAGAGCTGGCGGTGCGACACTCGTACCCTTCCTCCTGAAGGAGTACCGAGATCACATCGCGGACGGAGGCATCATCGTCGACGATCAGGATGCGTGTCGGCGCAGCCAGGTTGTCCACCAGATGCATCCTAGGGTTCCGCCTCTCGACGCTGCCACGGGGCGGCCCGGACCCCCTCGGGTCTTCCCGCGTGCACGTTCACGGCTGTCACAGTGTAAGCGCCTTCCGGTCGACCCGGAACGGGGTCAGATCGAGTGAGACCGGTCGTCCCAGAATTGTTTCGGTGAGCAAGGCGGCGGTGATCGGTGTCAGGAGGATGCCGTTGCGGAAATGTCCGCTGGCGAGGAAGAGGCCCGGCAGTGGCGCCGGTCCGAGGACGGGGAGACCATCTGGCGTATGCGGCCGGAAACCGGCCCAGGTTTCTACCACGGGAGCGCCCGCGAGCCCCGGAAACAGCTGAAGTCCCACGCCGAGCACTGCCGCCAGACCGCCGGCCGTGACCTGCTTTTCGAAGCCGGCGAACTCGACGGTGCTCCCGAGGAGGAGACGTCCATCGGTCCGTGGGACGGCGTACCCGTGCGCCCCGAACACCACATGTCGGCAGATCGGCACCCGGTTGCGCACCATCACCATCTGTCCGCGTGCGGGCCGGACCGCGCCGGGAGAGCCGAGCGCTCCGGGCACGAGCGCGGTCCACGCGCCGGCCGCCACCACCACCGCATCGCCGCCGAGCTCTCCCTGATCCGTGGCCACGCCCACCACGCGTCCGCCACGCTCGGCGAGCGCGTGCACCTGCGTGGTGACGAAGCGAGCGCCAGCGCGCACCGCGGCGATGGTCAGCGCCGAGACCAGCAGCCGGTTGTCGACCACCGCGTCGCCCGGGAAGTGAGCAGCGCCGTGGATCTCCGGCGAGAGCTCGGCCTCGAGCGCGCGGGTCGCGGCCGCGTCCAGCCAGCTGGCCTCCAGCCCACGGGCGCGCTGCCAGCCGATGCGCTGGCGCACCTCCTCGACGCCGACGTCGTCGAAGCGGACCGCGAGCACTCCGCAAGGGCGGAAGGCGACATCCACGTCGCTGACCTCGCGCAGCTCGCGGACGAACGCCGGATACAGGGCCCGGCTCGCAAGGCAGAGCTCGAGGAAGGGTCCCGGGCCGTCGGCCTCGGCCTGCGGCGCAAGGATTCCCGCGGCGGCGCTCGAGGCTTCGGCGCCGGGGATGCTCCGCTCGAGCACGGTGCAGCGGACACCGGACTGCTGGAGGCGCCAGGCGACGGCGCAACCCACGATGCCGGCTCCGACGACGAGGACCTCCATCAGCGCTGCTCCGGGGGTGGGGAGAGGGGACGCACGGGGATCGGTGGGTGAGGCAGCTGGGGACCGGTGACCGAGGGAGGCGGCCGGGGCGCCGAGGCCCG
>DASXGF010000631.1:0-9061 GCA_036489275.1 Myxococcaceae bacterium
CGGGCCCTGGTCGAGGTCTGCACCGCCTTTGCCCGTGCAGCGGGGTACCGGAAGGTGACGCTCTGGACGCAATCGGTTCTCGATGCGGCGCGTGCGATCTACGCGCGGACGGGCTACGTGAAGGTCTCCGAGGGCCCGAACGACGCGTTCGGCAAGGGCCTCGTCGCCGAGACCTGGGAGCTGGAGCTTTGACCTTCAAGGACCACTTCTCGGGAGCGGCGAGCGGATACGCAGCGCACCGTCCGGTCTATCCGCGAGCGGTCGCGGAGGCGCTCGCCGAGCGGTCCCCGGGGCGCGGCCTGGCCTGGGACGCCGGCTGCGGATCGGGACAGCTCTCGGCAGTCCTGGGAGAGGTCTTCGACCGGGTCGTGGCCACCGATGCGAGCGCGGCGCAGATCGCAGCCGCGACGCCACATGGACGCGTCCACTACGCGGTGGCACCGGCCGAGCACAGCGGGCTCCCCGACGGGAGCGTGGACTGCGCGGTCGCGGCGCAGGCGGCGCACTGGTTCGACCTCGACGCCTACTACCGCGAGGTGCGGCGCGTGGCGCGCCCGGGCGGGCTCATCGCCCTCGTGACCTACGCGGTGATGGAGGTGGACAGGGAGATCGCCGCCATCGTCGAGCGCTTCTACTGGAAGACGCTCGACGGCCACTGGCCGGCGGAGCGCAAGCTCGTCGAGGAGGGCTACCGCTCGCTTCCGTTCCCGTTCGAGCCGGTGGAAGCGCCGCCGCTCGCGCTCGAGCACCGGTGGAACGCGGCGCAGCTTCTCGGTTACGTCGGGACGTGGTCCGCGGTGCGGTCGCTCGAGAAGGCCGGTCGCGGGGAGGACCTCGAGCGGTTCGGCGAGGAGCTTCGCGCGTCGTGGGGTGATCCAGCCAAGGAGCGGCTCGTGCGCTGGCCGCTCTCACTCCGGCTCGGACGGGTCAGTCCGCTCGCCTGACCCAGTCGCGTCGGCCTCGGCCTCCTCCTCCAGGGCGAACCGCAGCTCCCACATGTCCGGGCAGCCGTATTCCAGCTCGCTTTCCGACCGGGTCCAGACGGGCGTCGAGCGGACGGGCTGAGCGGGTGCGCACGCCGCCGGCGTCAGCGTCCGGGACGCTCAGGCGCCGAGAGATCGGCAGCCCCGAGGCGCTTCCTGACCGTCTCCGCCGCGTGGCCCGTCTCCTCCACCCAGCTCGTGCTCCCCAGCTGCTCCGCCGTCCGTCGTGCCGTCTCGTAGTGCTCGAGCGCCGGGGCGAGCCGTCCCTCCGCCTCGTCCACCGCACCGAGCCCGAAATGCGACCAGACGCGTGCTGGTCCGCTCTTCAGCTGGTCGCCGAGCTCGAGCGCCCGGCCGTAGCTCGCCCTCGCGTCGCCGAGGAGACCCTTCTTCCTTTCCAGGTCGCCGACCGCGATGAGAGCGAACGGCACCAGCCGGACGAACCCGATCTCCTCGCGCAGCGCGAGAGAGCGACGCTGGAGGTCCAGCGCCTGGTCGAGGTCGCCGCGCTCCTCCGCGAGCCCGCCCAGATGCCGGTACGCGTAGGACAGCGTCGATCGGTCGCCGATCTTCTCGGCCAGCGTCCGCGCCTCCGAGTAGAGCGCTCCCGCTCGCTCGGGCTTCTTCTCCTGCTCCTCGGTCAGTCCGAGGAAGAACGTCTCCTGCGCCACCCCGGACGGCTCGCCGGCCTCGGTGAAGAGCTGCCGCGCACGCGAGAACAGCTCCCTGGGCACGTGGAAGTCCTTCGCGTCCGCCCAGAGCAGCTCGCCGTAGCGCAGGAATCCCTCGGAGTGCACGGCACGGGCTTCCACGCCCTTGGCGCCCGCTGCCCTCGCGGCCGCCTGGGCCTCCGCCGCGAGCTGCAGTGCCCGCTCCGTCCCCGAGCGCGTGTAGAAGCTCTCCTCGGCGAGCACCAGTGCGAGCTCTGCCTGCAGGCTCGCCTTCCCGGCGGCGTCGGCCCCGGCGTCGGCGCGCTCGATGGCCGATCCGAGCAGCGTTCGTCCACGCTCGAACTCGCCCCGCATCACCTCGGCATGGGCCAGGCGCACCGTGGAGGACACCCACCCGTTCCGGGCCTCGGCGAGCGCCGCGGGCGTCGCGAGGGTCTCGCTGGACGGGGCGCTCGTGGCGCTCGAATGCGCACAGCCGGCAAGAACGAGGAGGGACAGCAGCGTGGGTCGCATCGCCGGCACACCATCCTCTCCGGGCCACTGCATCGCCAGTGATGTCTCGTGATATTCATCATCACGACCATGAACATCGGAGAGATGGATCCGAATCTCCTGCGGGTCCTTCACCTCGTCATCCAGGAGCGGAGCGCCACCCGGGCCGCGCGCCGGCTCCATCTCACCCAGTCCGCGGTGAGCAACGCGCTGGCCAGGCTCCGCTCGCAGCTGGGGGACCGCCTGGTGGTGCGCACCGGCCGGGGGCTCGCCCCGACCCCCCGCGCCGAGCAGATGGCGCCGCTCCTCTCGGCCGCCTTCGCCGACCTCGAGCGCGCCGTCGGCCGCGAGGCCTTCGACCCGAAGACCTGCACCCGCGCCTTCGGCTTCGCCGACACCGAGCAGTTCTCGCAGCTGCCGCGGCTGGCGCACCTCTTCGAGAAGCGGCTTCCCCGCGCGACGCTCGACCTGGTCGTCTCCGACGAGCCCATCGCCGCGCTGGTCGCGGGCCGTGCGGACGTCGCGCTCGGTCCGGAGGGCCTCCGCGCCCCCGGCCTCTACCGGCGGCTCCTGTACGAGGAGCAGGCGGTGAGGGTGGTGCGCCGGGACCACCCGGCCTGGCGTCGCGCTCTCCGTGCCGACTCGGATCTGCCGCAGATCGCCGTGGAGGTCACCGACATCCCTCGCGCACGGTTGCCGGCGACGGGAGGCCGCGTCGCCATCCGCGTGCCCACCTTCCTCGCGGCAGCGCTCGCCGCGTGCGAGACCGACCTCGTGGCCACCTTGCCCATCCGGCTGGCCCGGGCGCTGGCGCCGGTGCTCCGCCTGCGGGTGCTCGACGTGGGGGCTCCCCGGTTGCCCGTCGCCCTCTACTGGCACGGGCGGACCCACGAGGACGAGGCGATGCGCTTCTTCCGCGCGCTGATCGTCGAGGTGACGGCCTCGCCGGGTCGATCGCGTCCCGCGTGACCGGCATCAGGCCGACGCGTTTCGCCGAGGGTCGCGGCGTGACCGAGCTGCGCCTGCCGGCACGCGACAGCTCGAGGTGCCTGGCACTTCTCCGTGAGCTTCGACCTCCCGTCGCGGGCCTGCGCCGTGGCCGCTTCCGGACATCTCCCGGGGCCGGGTGCCATCCACTTGCGCCCTCCCGGCACGGAAGCGTTGTCACCTGGCCCCCGCAGGCGCTCAGTTCCCCACGGTGCCCGAGGCCTCGGGGCTTCCCCGGAGCGCGCCTCGGACGACACGGGAGGATGTCATGCGCGCAGCACGTCGAGCGGTGTCCCTGCTGTTCATCGGTCTGTTCCTGCTCACCGGGCCGGCGCACGCCTGGGACCGCGGGCGGGTCAAGACCTTCGCCGTGCTGCCAGCCGGCTCGTCGGGTCCCGAGGGCCTCGAGGTCGGTCCCCGCGGACACGTCTTCGTCGCCGGATTCGGCTTCACCTCGAGCGGCCCGGTGACCGGGCAGGGCCAGCTCACCGAGTTCGACGAGGATGGGCGCCTCGTCCGTCAGGTCACGGTGACGCCGTCCAGCGCCCACCTCCTCGGACTCCGTTTCCACCCGCAGACCGGCGCACTCCTGGTGAACGACTTCGGCGCCGGCCAGGTGCTGGCCGTCGATCCGAGGACCGGCGCGGCCCATCCGTTCATCACCCTGCCGGCCCTTCCGCATCCCGGCGGCTCCGGCCTCAACGACATCACCTTCGACCGGGCGGGCAATGTCTACGTCTCCGACAGCGCGCAGAGCATCATCTGGAAGACCCCGCCCAGCGGAGGCGTCGCGACCGCCTGGGTCGACGATGCGCTGCTCCGCACCGCGGCCGTCCCGCCCTTCGGCGCCAACGGGCTCCGCTTCAACCGCGAGGAGACCGCGCTCTACGTCGCCAACACCGGCAACGACACGGTGGTGAAGATCCCCATCGCCGGAAGCAACCCCTCGGGCCCGGCGGCGGTCTTCGCCAACTCGATCAACGGCGCCGATGGCCTGCTCGTCGACGAGCACGACGACGTCTGGGTGGTCGAGAACCAGTCCGACGACATCGTGGTGCTCGACTCCACCGGCAAGGTGATCCGCAAGCTCGGAGACTTCGGCGGCGCGATCCGCCGGGGCTCACCGGTGGGGCTCCTGTTCCCCGCCAGCCTCCGCTTCAGCGGAAAGCATCTGCTGGTGACGAACCTCGCCCTCGACCTCCGGATCTTCAGCCCGGATTTCGTCAGCCTCGACTCCGAGTGGTGCGCGCAGGTCTCCCGCTACACCATCTCGAAGATCCGCATCGACGGTGGCCGTGACGACGACCACGACCACGATCACGATCACGACGAGGACTGACCGCCTAGCCTCCGCTCCCGGGCTCGTGGTCCGCCTGCTCCCGGGCCCGGAGCTCCTCCAGCCGCCGCCGGAGCGCCGCCTCCGCCCCGCTGTCGCTCGGCTCGTACAGCCGCCGCCCCAGGAGCGCGTCGGGCAGGTACTGCTGCTTCACCCAGTGGCCCTCGAAGTCGTGCGGATAGCGGTAGGCGCTGCCGAACCCCATCTTCTTCATCAGGGGCGTGGAGGCCGGTCTCAGGTGCGGCGGCACGGGGAGAGTGCCGGTCTCCTCCACCGTCTCCTTCGCCCTCCCGTACGCGGCGACCACCGCGTTCGACTTGGGCGCGAGCGACAGGTAAGTCACCGCCTGGGTCAGCGGCAGCGTCCCCTCCGGGAGCCCCACCAGCTCGAACGCCTGGAGCGCCGACACCGCGACCACCAGGGCCTGCGGATCGGCGTTCCCCACGTCCTCCGAGGCGAAGATCACCATCCGCCGGAGGATGAACCGCGGGTCCTCGCCGGCCTCGAGCATCCGGGTCATCCAGTAGAGGGCCGCGTCCGGGTCCGAGCCCCGCATCGACTTGATGAACGCCGAGATCACGGCGTAGTGCTCGTCGCCCGCCTTGTCGTAGAGGAGCACCTTGCGCTGCAGCGCCTCCTCGGCGACGGCCACGGTGATGCGCCCACCCACCGAGGCCGCGGTCTCCAGCGCGGTGAGCGCCCGCCGCGCGTCGCCTCCCGCGGTCCGGGCGATGAAGCGCAGGGCATCCTCGTCTGCCTCGACCTTCCCCGCGAGACCCTGCGGGGCGGCCAGCGCGCGCTGCAGCAACCCGAGGAGCTCGTCCTCCTCCAGCGGCCGGAGCGTCACCACCCGGGTGCGGCTGAGGAGCGCGGCGTTCACCTCGAAGCTCGGGTTCTCGGTGGTGGCCCCGAGGAGGGTGAGCGTGCCCCGCTCCACGTGCGGGAGCAGCGCGTCCTGCTGCGCCTTGTTGAAGCGGTGGATCTCGTCGAGGAAGAGCACCGTGCGCTGGCCGTGCAGCCGCGCCCGCTCCTCGGCCTGGGCCACCGCCTCGCGGATGTCCTTCACCCCCGCCAGCACCGCCGACATCTGGACGAAGGCGGCCTTCGTCGCTCCCGCGAGGAGCCGGGCGAGCGTCGTCTTTCCGGTGCCCGGCGGCCCCCAGAGGATGAGCGAGGGCAGGGCGCCCCCCTCGACCGCCTTGCGCAGCAGCCGCCCGGGACCGGTCAGGTGCTCCTGGCCCACCATCTCGGCGAGCGTGGTCGGGCGCATCCGGTCGGCGAGCGGGCCGCGGGCAGCCGCCTCCCGTTCTGCGGCCTGGGCGAAGAGGTCCATGGTGGGGGCTCCTTGTAGTAAGAGCTTCCGGCCAAGGTGAAGACGGTCGCCGTCGTCGTGAAGAGGGGAAGCGCCGAGGCCGTGGCGCTGGCCCAGGAAGTGCGGGCCCGCCACCCCGACCTCGACCTGCTCGCCGAGCCCGACCTGGCGGCCGCGACCGGCTGGCCGGCCAGCTCGCCCGAGGACATCGGCCGCCGCGCCGAGCTCATCCTGGTGCTCGGGGGCGACGGCACCCTCATCCACGCCGCCCGGACCGTCCGCGGGCGAAGCGTGCCCATTCTCGGGGTGAACATGGGGTCGCTGGGGTTCCTGACCGAGGTGCCCCGCTCCGACGTCTTCGCGCGGCTCGCCGACGTGCTCCGCGGGACGGCCAAGCTGCACACCCGCATGAAGCTGGCCTGCCGCCTTCACCGCGGGGGCAAGGTCCTGGTCGAGGACGAGGTCCTCAACGACGTGGTCATCAACAAGGGCGCTCTGGCGCGCATCGCCGACCACGAGGTCAGCCTCGACAACCAGTACATGACCACCTTCAAGTCGGACGGGGTGATCATCGCCACGCCCACCGGCTCCACCGCGTACTCGCTCGCCGCCGGAGGCCCCATCCTCCACCCCGCGCTGGAGTGCGCCGTCGTCACGCCGATCAGCCCGCACGCCCTCACCCAGCGGCCGTTCGTCGTCCCCGGCGACCAGGTGGTGACCGTGGTGCTTCGCTCGCAGGTGGCCGACGTCTACCTCACTCTCGACGGGCAGGTCGGACACGCGCTGCAGCAGGGCGATCGACTCGAGGTGCGGCGCTCGCCGAACCGCACCGTGCTGGTGAGCAATCCCAACATCGACTACTTCGGGATCCTCCGGCAGAAGCTGCACTGGGGAGAGCGCTGAGATAGCTTGCGGAGCCTCGTGGCTCCCACACTGTCGCTCGTCCTCCCCGTCTTCAACGAGGAGGAGGTCCTGCCCGCGCTGCTCGAGCGGCTGCGCACGCTGCTGGACCGGCTCAAGCTCCCCGCCGAGGCCGTGTTCGTCGACGACGGTTCGTCCGACCGGAGCGCGGTGATGCTGAAGGACGCGGCCCACGCCGATCCCCGGATCCGGGTCCTGAGCCTCTCGCGCAACTTCGGGCACCAGGCGGCGATCAGCGCCGGGCTCGATCACGCGCTGGGCGAGGCAGTGGTGGTGATGGACGCCGACCTCCAGGACCCTCCCGAGGTCGTGCTGGAGCTGGTGGCGCGCTGGAGCGAGGGCTTCGACGTGGTGCACGCCCGCCGCCGTCGCCGCGAGCACGACTCCGCGTTCAAGGCGCTCACCGCGCGGGTGTTCTACCGGCTCTTCGCCTCCATCGTTCCGATTCCCACCGTCCCCGACGCCGGAGACTTCCGCCTCATGTCCCGCCGGGTGGTGCTGGCGATGCGCGGCCTCGAGGAGACCCACCGCTTCCTCCGCGGCCTCGTGGCGTGGGTGGGCTTCCGGCAGACGGTGGTGGAGTACGACCGGCCCGAGCGCGGCGGCGGGGTCACCAAGTTCTCGGTCGGGAAGATGGCTCGCTTCGCCATGGACGGCATCACTTCCTTCAGCACCGTCCCCTTGCGCATCGCGACCTGGCTCGGCGTCATCGTCGGTCTCTTCTCGCTCGCGGTCGCCGCCTGGGCCTTCGAGGAGCACTTCATCCGCCACGTGACCATCCAGGGCTGGACGTCGCTGATCATCGTGGTGACGCTGATCGCCGCCGCGCAGTTCCTGCTCCTCGGCATCGTGGGCTCGTACGTGGGGCGCATCTACGAGCAGGTGAAGCGGCGTCCGCTGTACATCGTCGCCGAGGACACCTCGGCCGCCGCGGCGAGCGAGCGGGAGCGGGGTCCCCAGTCCATCGCCCGATGACGCAGGACGCCTGGCCCCAGCGCTGGTTCGGTCGCCCCGGCCGGGCCACCCTCGCCCTGTTCGTCATCGGCGCCGCGCCGCTGCTGCTCGGCACCGTCCCGCCGCTGCAGGACCTCCCCAACCACCTCGCCAGCGCCTTCATCGCCGAGCACCTCGCCGACTATCCGGACATCCAGGTCAACGGCTTTCTCCGCTCGAATGCGCTGCTCGCCCTGTGGCTGCACCTGCTCGGGGGCCCGCTCGGCCTCGTCGGCGCGGCGCGCCTCTTCGTCGCCGGGACCTTGCTCGCGATGGCGGCGGCGCTGGCCTGGCTCGGGTTCGCGCTCGCCGGTCCGGAGCGGCTTCCCTCGGTGACGCTCCTCGGCTGGCCGATGGTGCACGGCTTCTTCTTGCCGGTGGGCCTCCTCAACTTCTCGGTGGGCATCGCGGGCGCGCTCGGGGCGCTGGCGCTGTCCCGGTTGCGCGAGCGCGAGCCCTCGGCGGCGAAGACCCTCGGGCTCGCGCTGCTCGGGATGGCCGCCTGGTACGGGCACCCGTTCCCCATCACCGTCGCGACCGGGCTGGTGGGGCTCGACGTCCTGCTCTCGGCGCCCTGGCGGAGCTGGCCGCGGCGGCTCACCGGCGCGGTCGCTCCGTTCGTTCCCGCGCTCCTCCTGTCGTTGATCACGGCAGCGGTGCACTGGCTCAAGCCGGAGGCGCGCCCGCCGCTCATCGACGCCGGCGTCTTCTACCTCTCGCCGTGGGAGACCGTTGGGCAGCTCTGGGCGCACGGACCGGCGGGGTTCAGCTGGCTGGAGGCGACCGCCCTGCTCCCCGCGCTGGTGCTGGCGGCGTCGGCCTGGAGGGAGCGGGAGCGCCCGGTTCCGTACTTCCGCTGGCCGGCGATGGCGCTGCTGCTCCTCGCGTTCTTCGCCCTCCCTGCCTCGCTGAGCAACTGGGGCCTGTTCAACGCGCGGATGATTCCCTTCCTCTGGGCGGGGCTGCTCGTCCGCGCGCCCCCGGCGCTTCCCCGCGCGCTGTCCCGGGGGCTCGCCGCCGCGGCGGTGGCATACGCGGCGGCGATGACCGTCGACTACCATCGGCTCGAACGGGAGCGGCAAGCGTTCTGCGCGGCCATCCCGCACGTCGCGCCCGGGGCGCGGCTCCTGCCCCTGGTCTTCGAGCAGCACGGAAGCGCGCCGTTCACCGAGCACCTCAAGCACGACTGGGGCTGGTACGTCCTCGCCCGGAGGACGACGGCGCCCTTGCTCTTCGCGGTCGAGCGCTCGTACCCGCTCACCTACGTGCGCTGGGAACCGCCCGAGCTGCTCCCGCCGGCGGTGGACCTCATGGCGATCGCCAACCGCTCGCCCGGGGAGGTGTGCGGAGACCACCGGCGGGAGGG
>DASXGF010000654.1:0-9159 GCA_036489275.1 Myxococcaceae bacterium
CCGCCGACCCCTTGACGGAGGAGGGGCGCAAGAGCCCGTCGAAGCAGGCGCGGAGCGCGGTGTCCAGGAGCGGATCCACCGCGGTCACCGGGAAGCCGGGGCAGGTGAGCTTCAGGCTCACGATGCCGTGCACCACCGACCAGAGCGTGTCGGCCAGCGCCTGGACGTCGGCTCCTGGACGGAGGCGACCGGCGTCGCGCAGCTTCTCCAGCGGTTCGACCAGCGCCCGGTAGGCCCGCTGGCCGGGATCGTCCCCCGCCGCCTTGAGGACCGCGCTGGTGAGCTGGGGGTCCTCCATGAAGATGAGGCGGTAGGTCTCGGGGTGCTTCATCCCGAAGCGCACGTAGGCGCGGCCGATCGCCTCCAGCCGCGCCCTGGGCTCGGCGATCTTCTCCGCCGGGGCGAAGGCGTCGAGGAGCTTCCGGAAGCCCTCGGAGGAGAGCTCGTGGGCGATGGCGTCGCGGTTCTCGAAGTAGAGGTAGAGCGTGCCGGGTGCGTACTCGATGGCGTCGGCGATCTTCCGGATGGTCAACGCGCCGAAGCCCTCCCGGCGGACGATGTCCCGTGCCGCCTCGAGGATGCGTTCCCGGAGCTCCGTGCGCTCCCGCTCTCGCCGTTGAGCCGTCCCCACGCGCCCTGTTCTAGCGCTTGACACGCCGAACAGCCATCGCTAAGTGAACGGCGTTCAATGAACGTTGTTCATAAATCTCCCGCAGTTCAGTTGGATGAGGGCGGCAATGGTCGAGAAGATCGGGCTGGTCGGAGCGGCAGGAGCAATCGGGCAGAGCGCGGGGCGGGCGCTGGCGTCGCGGGGCAGGCCCTTCCGGGTCATCGGGCGTTCGGCTGGCGGCCTGGAGGCGGGCTTCCGGGAAGTGCCCGGCGTCGAGCGCGTCACCTGGAACCCTGACGACCCGGCGTCGGTCCGCGCCGCGGTGCGTGGCCTCGACACGCTGGTGTACCTGGTGGGCGTGCCGTACCACCGCTTCGACCAGCATCCGGTGGTGATGCGCCAGACGCTCGAAGGCGCGATCGCCGAGGGCGTGCAGCGCGTGGTGCTCGTCGGCACCGTGTACCCGTACGGCATCCCGCGGACGCGTCCGGTCGCCGAGGCCCATCCCCGCGAGCCGAGCACCTTCAAGGGCCGGATGCGGAAGGCGCAGGAGGATCTTCTCCTCGAGGCCGATGCGAAGGGGAAGATCCGCGGCACCATCCTCCGCCTTCCGGACTTCTACGGCCCGGACGTGGAGAAGAGCTTCCTCCACGGCGCGTTCTTTGCCGCGATCCACGGCGGGACCGCGAACATGATCGGTCCCATCGACACGCCGCACGAGTTCGTCTTCGTCCCAGACGTCGGCCCGGTGCTCCTCGACCTCGCGGATCGGTCCGAGGCCTACGGGCGGTGGTGGCACCTGGGTGGGCCGGGCACGATCACTCAACGCGAGTTCGCGACGAAGGTGTTCGCCGCAGCGGGGAAGACGCTCAAGATCCGAGTCGCCGGCAAGGCCACCTTGCGGCTGATGGGGCTGTTCAGCCCGGTGATGCGGGAGCTGGTGGAGATGAGCTACCTGCACACCACGCCGGTGGTGCTCGACGACACGGCGCTCCAGACGCTCCTCGGGCCGCTGAAGAAGACGCCGTACGACGAGGGAATCCGGAAGACGCTCGAGGCGATGCGCGCATCTCCGGCGGCGCGGGCGGCCTGACCTCGATTTCCCGGGCGTACCTCCAGACGCGAAGCCGGCAGGCGTGCGGCCGTGGGATCGCGCGTCCCAGGACTGGGAGATCGCCTACGGCGTGGTGCCCATCAGGCCTCGCCGGCGTAGGCGGATCCGTGTCCCGGTGCTGGCATGCCGGTCGCACCAGCTCTGGGCATGGGCGGTTTCTGGCGTGACGTCCAGCATGCCGCGCGCCTCTGCGTACGGGCACCGGGCTTCGCGGCCGTGGTCATCCTCATGCTGGCCATTGGCATCGGCGGCAACACGGCAATCTTCAGCGTGATTCGAGGCGTCCTGCTCGCGCCGTTGCCGTACCGCGACCCGGAGCGCGTCGTGCAGGTCTTCGGTCACAGTGAAGTTGTCGAACACGGGTCGGTGTCCGTCCCGGAGTACCTCGACTATGGCACCCAGACCACTCGCCTCGAAGGCCTCGCGGCCTGGAGCGTCCTGACCGGGAATCTCATCGGCGGAGGCCCACCGGAGCGCGTCTCGATCGGAGCGGCAACGGCCAGCTTTTTCCCCCTCCTCGGCGTCGCTCCGCGGCTGGGACGCTCGTTCGAGCCGGAGGAGGAACAGGTCGGGCGCGACCAGGTCGTCGTCCTGACCCATGGATTTTGGCAGCGTCGCTTCGGTGGCGATCCAGCCATCGTCGGAAGAAGCGTCCAGATCGACCGCGACACATACCGGGTGCTCGGCGTCTTGCCGGCACGGTTCTGGTTCCCCGACGCCGTTGACCTGTGGATGCCCCTCGCGTTTCACCCGATGGAAAAGACCGACGCGCGGCGGGGCAGCCACAATCTGCATGTCCTCGCTCGGATGAAGAGAGGAGTGACGCTCGCCGAGGCCCAGGCAGAGATGGACGTCATCGGCGCACGGCTGCGGGACCGCTACCCCCAGACCTATCCGGCGGAAGGACGGTGGCACCCGGCACTCGTCCCGTTCCGCAGTCAGATCGTCGCCGACGTCGAGCTGCAGCTCTGGATGCTCATCGGCGCGGTCGGCCTAGTTCTCCTCATCGCCTGCGCCAACGTCGCCAACCTCCTCCTTGCCCGAGGGAGCGCGCGCCAGCGCGAGATGGCGGTCCGGGCAGCTCTCGGCGCGGGGCGGCAGCGTCTGGTCCGCCAGCTCGTCACCGAGAACCTTCTCCTGACGGCCGTCGGTAGCGCGCTTGGCCTGCTCGGAGCGATCTGGGGCATCGACCTGCTGCTCCGGCTCGGACCCTCGGGCCTGCCGCGCGGCGAAGAGGTGCGTCTCGACGGCACCGTTCTGGTCTTCACCTTCGTCCTGTCGACGTTCACCGGCCTCGTGACGGGTTCGGTGCCGGCGTTTGCCGGTTCTCGGGTCAGCTTCCAGGACGCGCTGCGGGCTGGCGGGAACGCGACTCTCGGCCGCAGGATGCGCCGTCTCGGGCGTGGGCTGGTCGTGGTCGAAGTGGCCCTGGCGCTCATTCTTCTCTCCGGTTCGGTGTTCCTGATCCGGAGCCTCGCCCACGTGCTCCGGGTCGAACCCGGCTTCGAGGTCGAACGCGTGGAGACGTTCCGAGTGACGCGGCCAACTCCCAATGGCCCATCCAGCGAGGCTGACCTCCAGGGCTACCGCCGGTTCTTCGAGGCGGCACTCGAGCGGCTGGGGCACGTTCCTGGTGTCGTCGCCGTCGGTGGAATCAACAGGCTGCCGCTCGCCGGCTTCCTCCTCGACAACATCTTCGAGGTCGAGGGCGCACCGGTGCCGCCCGGTTCGCAACGACCCGACGAGGAGATCCGGACCGTCCTCCCGGGCTACTTCGAGACGATGAGAATGGCGCTGATCCGCGGGCGCACCATCGATCGCGGTGACCGCCATGACGCCATCCCGGTCATCCTGGTCAACCAGGCCTTTGCCGAGAAGTACTGGCCAGGCCGGGATCCGCTGGGCAAGCGAATCCGGCTCGAGTTCGGCGAGCCGCGGTGGTGGACGGTGGTGGGAGTGGTGGCCAACGTTCGCGAACGTGGACTCGATGCCGGCATCTCCCCGATCATTTACCTGCCGTTCGCGCAGTACACCGGGGCGTCGATGACCTTGGTTCTCCGGACCACCGTCGACGCGTCCATCGGCCCCGCCGCACGCGCCGCGCTGGCCGACGTGGACCCCGACCAGCCCATCTACGACGTGAGCTCCATGCGCCAGCGTCTGTCGCGCTCGCTGGAGCAACGCAGGTTCACCGTCGTCGTCCTTGACGTGTTCGCGGTGCTGGCGCTTCTGATGGCAGCCCTCGGGCTCTACGCCGTCCTGTCGCAGTCGGTCGCGGCGCGGAGGCGTGAGATCGGCATCCGCATGGCCCTGGGTGCGCGGCAGACCAGGGTCATCTCCCTCGTGGCGCGCGAGAGCGCGGTGTTGGTTCTCGCCGGGGCCCCACTGGGAGTCGTCGGCTCGCTGGTCCTCTCCCGCTTCGTGACCCGACTGTTCTATGGCGTCGAACCGGGAGATCCGCTCACGTTCGGGCTGAGCCTGGCCGTCCTCGGCATCGCGGCGAGCCTCGCGTCCTGGCTGCCTGCGCGGCGCGCTGCACGCGTGGATCCGCTGCTCGCTCTGCAGTCGGACTGAGGCGAGAAGTTAGTGCTCGCCTTCCGCCATGGGTTCCCGGCGAGCCCCTGCATTGACGCGCCAATCGCCTTCTGCTGGAACGCCGCGTCATGGCGCAGCGGCTCATCGGTCTACGCGGCACCACCCGCGCGGTCGTGGTGAAGGGGCTCCGCACCCCCTTCGTCAGGGCGGGCGGCGTCTTCGGCTCCCTCACCTCGCTCGACCTCGGTGCGGCGGTCGTCCGCGAGCTCGTCGAACGCGCCGACATCGACCCGGCGGAGATCGATCAGATCGTCTTCGGCCAGGCCATCCCCACGCTCCTCGCCCCGAGCATCGCCCGCGAGGTCGGCCTTGCCTCCGCGCTCCCCAGGGCCACCGAAGCCCATACCGTCTCCCGGGCCTGCGCCACCTCCATCCAGGCCTTCACCGACGTCGCCTCCGCCATGGCCCTCGGCGTCAGTCAGGTGGCCGTCGCCGGTGGCACGGAGTCGATGAGCGACGTTCCCATCTTCACCAGCCGCCCGCTCTCCCGTGCCCTGGTCAAGGCGAGCCGCGCACGCACGCTCCCGGAGCGCGTCCGCGCCTTCGCCGGCCTGAAGCCGAAGGACATCGTCCCCGTGCCACCGGCCATCGCCGAGTACTCCACCGGCCTCACCATGGGCCAGAGCGCGGAGAAGATGGCCAAGGAGAACCACGTCTCCCGGACCTGGCAGGACGAGATCGCGCTCGCCTCGCACCAGCGCGCCGCCGCCGCGTGGAAGGACGGCGTGTTCGACGCGCAGGTCATGCACGTCCCCATCCCGCCGGCGTACACCGCCACCGGCACCACCGACGACATCGTCCGCCACGACAGCTCGCTCGAGGCGCTCGCCAAGCTCAAGCCCGTGTTCGACAAGGTTCACGGCTCGGTCACCGCGGGCAACAGCTCGCCGCTCACCGACGGCGCCGCGGCGCTCCTGGTCATGCGCGAGGACCGGGCGAAGGCGCTCGGGCTCCAGCCGCTCGGAGCGCTCCGCGCGTTCGCCTACGCCGCCACCGACCCGGGAGACCAGCTCCTCCAGGGCCCGGCCTACGCCGCGCCGGTGGCCCTCGAGCGCGCGGGGATGACGCTGAAGGACATCGACCTCGTGGAGATGCACGAGGCCTTCGCCGCGCAGGTGGCCAGCAACCTCCAGGCCTTCGCCAGCCCCGAGTTCGCACGGAAGATCGGCCGCTCCGCCCCCATCGGCGAGGTCGACCCCGACCGGCTCAACGTCCACGGTGGCTCCATCGCCCTCGGTCACCCCTTCGGCGCCACCGGAGCACGCATCGTGATGCAGGCGCTCGACGCGCTCGCCCGGCGTGACAAGCGCACCGCGCTCTGCACCGTCTGCGCCGCCGGTGGGCTCGGCGCAGCCATCGTCCTGGAGCGCGTCTGATGGGTTCCTTCCAGACGGAGATGCGTGGCGAGGTGGCGGTCGTCACCTTCGATCTGCCCGGTGAGCCGGTGAACACGCTCTCCCCGGCAGTGGGCACCGAGTTCGGGGAGGAGCTGGAGCGGCTCGGCCGCGACGAGGCGGTGAAGGCCCTCGTCTTCACCTCGGCGAAGCAGGACTTCGTCGTCGGCGCGGACGTGAAGTGGCTCGGCTCGCTCCGCACCGCCGCCGACGGCGAGCAGGCCTCGCGCGAGGGGCAGCACGGCTTCGATCGACTCGCCTTCTTCCCCAAGCCGGTGGTCGCCGCGATCCACGGCGCCTGCCTCGGCGGCGGCCTGGAGTGGGCGCTGGCCTGCCGGGGCCGCGTGGCCTCGGACGCACCCCGGACCCAGCTCGGGCTCCCCGAGGTCCAGCTCGGCCTGCTCCCCGGCGCCGGCGGCACGCAGCGGCTTCCGCGGCTCATCGGCGTCCAGGCCGCCCTGGACCTCATCGTTTCCGGGAATCCGGTCCGGGCCTCGAAGGCGCGGAAGCTCGGCCTGGTGGACGAGGTGGTTCCTCGGTCGATCCTGGTCGACGTCGCGGTCGAGCACGCCCTGGCCTTCGCCGCCGGTGGCGGACGGCCGTCCGCGTCCCCCCGGAGGAGCACGCGCGAGGCCGTCACCCGCGCCGCGCTCGAGGGCAATCCTCTGGGACGCCGGCTCCTCTTCGCCGAGGCGCGCAAGCAGCTGCTCAGGAAGAGCGGCGGCCACTACCCCGCGCCCGAGCGCGCGCTGGAGGTGGTCCGGGAGGGGCTGGAGAAGGGCTTCGAGGCCGGCCTTCGCGCCGAGGCCCGCGCCTTCGGAGAACTGCTCGTCACCGAGGTCAGCGCCCGGCTCCGCGAGCTCTTCTTCGCCACAACCGCGCTGAAGAAGGACACCGGGGTCGACGGAGCGGCGAAGGCCCGGCCGGTTCACAAGGTGGCGGTCCTCGGCGGAGGCCTGATGGGCGGGGGCATCGCCTTCGTCACCGCCGAGAAGGCCGAGCTCCCCGTGCGGATCAAGGAGCGGGACGATGCCTCGGTGGGCCGCGCCCTCTCGCACGTGCGCGGGCTCCTCGACCAGCGCGTGCGCCGGCGCCGGCTCGACCGCCGCGGCCTGGAGAAGGTGTTCGCCCGGGTCACCGCGACCACCGACCTCTCCGGCTTCCACCGGGCGGACGTGGTCGTCGAGGCCGTGTTCGAGGACCTCGCGCTCAAGCGCCGCCTGCTCGCCGAGGTCGAGTCGGCCACCGGCGACGCCGCCATCTTCGCCTCCAACACCAGCTCCATCCCCATCACCCGCCTGGCCGAGGGGGCGAAGCGGCCGGGCAACGTCATCGGGATGCACTACTTCAGCCCGGTGGAGAAGATGCCGCTCCTCGAGGTCATCACCCACGCGGGGACGGATCCCTCGGTGGTGGCCACCTGCGTCGAGCTGGGCAAGGGGCAGGGGAAGACGGTCATCGTCGTCCGCGACGGGCCGGGCTTCTACACTTCCCGGGTGCTCGCGCCGTACCTCAACGAGGCGGCGCACCTCCTGATCGAGGGCGCGGACATCGCCGCGGTGGACGCCGCGCTCCGCGCCTACGGGTTCCCGGTGGGCCCCTTTCAGCTCCTCGACGAGGTGGGCATCGACGTCGGCGAGAAGGTGAGCCACGTGCTGCACGACGCCTTCGGCGAGCGGATGACGCCCCCGGCGACGATGGCGGTGCTGGTGAAGGACGGCCGGCTGGGACGGAAGGCGAAGAAAGGCTTCTACCGCTACGACGTGAAGGGGAAGGAGGTCGACGCAAGCGTCTACGCCTCGCTCCCCGGTGGAGCGACGCGGGTTCCGTTCCCCGAGGAGGAGCTGCGCGACCGGCCGGTGCTCCTCTTCCTCAACGAGGCGGTGCGCTGCCTCGAGGAGGGAATCCTTCGCAGCCCCCGCGACGGGGACGTCGGCGCGGTGCTCGGCCTGGGCTTCCCGCCCTTCCGGGGCGGACCGTTCCGCGCCATCGACGCGATGGGCGCCGTGGAGATGGTGGCGCGGCTCGAGCAGTGGAAGGAGCGCAAGGGCATCCGGTTCGAGCCCGCGCCGCTGCTCCGGGAGATGGCCGGGCAGGGCAAGCGGTTCTACCCGGACTCCCGGTAGACGGGACGACACCGAGGTGTTTCACCGGTCCCGCGGCCCACGGGCGTAGGGTGCCCCGGGCCACGTGGGAGGTGCCGCATGTGGGGCAAGACCTGGCTCTCGAAGCTGGAGGCGGACGACCCGGCGCCGGTGGAGCGCGCGCTGGACGACGTCACGCGGAGCCCGGCCGGTCAGCCGCTCGACAGGGACGTCCTGCGCCGGGCGCTCGCCGCCTCCGAGGTGGTGGCCGCCAGCGGGGGGAAGGCCGCGGAGGAGCTCCCGGCGGCTGCGCGCAGCCTCGCCGAGCGCTGCGCCGACAGGCTCCGCCCGCTCCGGGCCAAGGCCCGTGGTGCGCTGGAGCGCATCCGTTCGCGGCCGGCGGGGGAGATCGACGCCCGCGACGTCTACGACGAGCCCGATGGGGCCACCGAGCAGGCCGAGCGCGATGACCGGGACTGGAGGACGCAGATGGATCTGCTGTCCATGAGGCTCTCCGACTAGGTTCCGGCTCCCGCGGGCGTGGCCTAGGCAGCCGCCTGGGCGGCCCCCCCCTCGGACTCGAGGAGGCGCACCGGGAGGACCATCGCGTTCAGCCCGGCGAACTGGAGCCGGCGCTGGATCTGGTAGGCGGTCTCGTTGTGGAGCACGCGCTGGTACCAGCGCTCCTGCTCGAACACGAGCTTCCCGGCGAAGAAGAGCGCCCGGGGGAACTCCTTCGCCACCTCGCGGGACAGCTGCGTGGCGGTCTCCACAGCCTCGGTGCCGAGCGCCATCCGCGACGTCGCCGCGAGGCCGAGCCCCTGCGCCAGCGCCACGTACTCGTCGAGCGCCTTCCGGGTGCGCTCCTTCACCTCCACCACCTCGGCGATGTCCTTGAAGGTCGCCGAGTCGATGACCCCCACCGAGAGGAAGACGAAGTTCTGGAAGTAGTTCGGGAAGAGCCGCTGGATGGTGAGCAGCGAGTGCACGCCGAGGCCGGCGTACCCTCCCACCAGCAGCGCGGCGGTGGGCTTCTTCGGGTCCAGCGCCCGCCCCGGAGTCGAGGACTTCGGCATCGAGGAGAGGATGCTGTCGAGCCGGCCGAGGTTCTCCTGCACCTTGCGGTAATGGCTCCGGGTCCAGGAGAAGACCGCCACCACGGTGCCGGTCACCACGATGGTCACCCAGGCGCCCTCGGCGAACTTCTCGTAGAGGTTGACCGCGAGGATTCCCACGCAGAGGACGAGGCCCACCGCGTGGATCGCTCCCTGCCGTCGCCAGTCGGCGCGGTTCTGCCGCTCGCGCCACCAGAAGCGGCACATCGCCAGCTGGCTCAGGGAGAAGGTGACGAACACGTTGATC